>DASQDR010000215.1:0-11549 GCA_035634055.1 Tepidisphaeraceae bacterium
GAAAAGTTCATCCCGAAGGGCGGGCCCGATGGCGGCGACGGCGGGGACGGCGGCGACGTCGTCTTCCTGGCCGACCCCAACAAGAACACCCTGCTCGACTTCTCCGGCCGGCACCACTGGCGCGCCCCGAAGGGGGAGGCCGGCATGGGAAAGAAGATGTACGGCAAGGCGGGCGAGGACCTGATCATCCCCGTGCCGCCCGGCACCCTGGTGTTCGACACCGACAACAACATCCGGCTCGCCGATCTCGACACGCCCGGCAAGCGCGTCGTGATCGCGCGCGGCGGGCGCGGCGGCAAGGGGAACTGGCACTTCAAGAGCTCGACCAACCAAACCCCGCGCTACGCCGAGCCCGGCGGCGAGGGGCAGGACCGCAACGTCCGCCTGGAGCTGAAGCTGATCGCCGACGTCGGGCTCGTCGGGCTGCCCAACGCGGGCAAGAGCACGCTGCTGAGCGTGGTGTCGGCGGCGCGGCCGAAGATCGCGGCGTACCCCTTCACCACCCTCGAGCCGCAGCTCGGCATCGTCGAGCTGACCGGCGACCGGCGGATGGTCTTCGCCGACATCCCCGGGCTGATCGAGGGGGCGCAGCACGGCGCGGGCCTGGGGCACGCCTTTCTCCGGCACATCGAGCGGACCAAGGTGATCGTCCACCTGCTGGACCTGTTCCCGCCCGACAATTCCGACCCGGCCGACAACTACCGCAAGATCCGCGGCGAGCTGGAGGCCTTCAGCCCGAAGCTGGCCGGCAAGCGCGAGCTGCTCGCGGCCAACAAGCTGGACCTGGCCCCGCCGGAGGAGGAGAACGCGGCGCTGGAGAAGCTGATGGCCGCGCTGCCGGAGCGCGAGATTTTCGCCATCAGCGGCGCGACGCGGCAGGGCGTCGAGCCGCTGCTGGAAGAGCTTTGGCGCACGCTGCACGAGGTGGCCGAGCAGGAACCAGCGGCCGCGCCGGAGCCGGAAATCGCCCCGCCGAAAAAGATCCCGCCGCACCTGCGTCCGCAGCCGGACGACGAACCGCCCGCTGGTGACGAGCCCCCGGGCGGCGAGTGGTGAGGATCGCTGGTCAAGCGTCGCCCTCCCGTGATTCGCGGCGGGCGCGCGCACGGCCGCGTTCTCTGCCGGCGGCGGTGCCGAGCGGCGCGGCCGGCCGGGGCCGCAACGCATTGCTCCGAACCATGTTGAACGTCGCCGCGATTCTGGTGTTGATCGCGTCCATCGTCGGGGCGGGCGCGCTGTTGCGGCGGGCGCTGCGACGGGCGCAGGCGCTCGCGCCGTCGCAGTGCGCGCGGTGCGGCACGCCGGGAGAGGAGCTTGTCGACTTCACCTGCCCCGGCTGCGGGCGCGACGTGCGCGAGCACGGGCTGGTCACGCCGGCGGAGCGGTCGCCCGCGATCGTGCTGGGGCGCTTCGCGACGGCCAGCGGGATGGTGGCGGCGGCGGCGCTGCTGGCGTTCGGCGGCGCGCTGCTGTTCCTGCCGGACGAACGGCATTTTCACGCCGAGGGGCAGTTGTCCCCGTCCGGCTCGCGCCCCGGCGCGGCGCCGATGCCGTGGAACGCGATCCACGTGACGGCCGAGGGCCGCGGCGGCGCGAACCGGCACGAAGACGTCGGCAAGCCTGGGCTTCGCCCCGTTCGCGGGCGCGCGGACGTGGAAATCCAGTTGCCCGACGGCCGGTGGTCGACGCTGCGCTTGGAGTGGCCGTCGCGTCGCGCGCGCGTGCGCGCGCCCAACGGCGGGCCAATGACTGACGCCGGCACCTTCGGCCCGGCGGCGCTGCGGACATGGTTCGCATCGGCGGGCGCGGACGTGGAATCCGCCGACGTGCAATCCCGCGTGGACGACCTGCACTCGTTCCTCGAACGGCTCATGACGGCGGGCCGGTTCCCCGACCTTTACCGTGACAATCAGAGCGGCTTCTCGTGGGGCGGAAGCTGGGGCGGCAGCAGCGACATGCCGGAGTGGATCTGGCCGGCGCAACTGCTGGTCTGGCCGGCGGTGTGGCTGCTGGCCGTGATGTGGATGCTGCGCGAGCGGCTGCCCGCGCGGGGCGGCGGCTCTCTCGACGGTGGCATTGACGGGACGCTGCCGGGCGCCGGAGGCGTGGCGTGAGCGGCGCCGACCCAAACGAGGATGTGTCGTCGGCCGCGGGCGCCGCGCTGCTCGTGGGCGCCGCGAAAGCGCGCCGTGCCGCCGCCTTCGATGCGGGGTGCGGGCGGTGCGGGTACAGCACGCGCGGGTTGACCACGCTTATCTGCCCGGAGTGCGGCGGCGACTTCCGCCGCGTCGGCCTGGTCGCATCCGTGCGCGCGGGCAGACGCGCGCGGCGGCCGAGCGCCAGCGCGATTCGGGCGGCGATCGAGTGGACCATCGCGGTGGTGTTGATGTGGTGCGCGCTGGCGCCCGCGGTCGATCAACTCCTGCCGCTGCGGCGGGAGTACGACAACAGCGTTCTCCTGAAGTCCGCAGCGCTGCCCGGCCGCGAGTTCCACGTGACCGCGCGCCACGCGACGTGGGACGCCGAGCCGCCGGCGATGCAGGTCACGGTGAATTGGACGCCGATGCAGGGTGCGGCGCCGCGCTCGTTCGTATTCGAGCCGGTGACGGGGAACCTTCACGATCCGCGGCTAGGCGCGGCGCGCGCGACGCCCGCAGCGGCCGCGTCTGCGCCGCGCGCAGCGCCTGCGGCAGCGCCGGCAGCACCCGCCGCGGCGCCGCTGAACCCGACGACAGTGCTGGCATGGATGGTGGCGGCGGGCGGCGCGGATCCGGAGGATCCCAAGGTCGTCGCAGAGGCGCAGCGGTCGATCGGCTGGATCGTGCGCGCGAGCCGGCCTCACGCGATGCTGCGGGGGGCGGGGTGGTCGACCCGATCGAGCACCGGCGGCGATCCGGCGGGGGCGTTCCACGAGAGCACGGCATCGCGGTCCGAAGCCCGTCGGCTGCCGGGCGCGTACGTTCTCACCACCGCCGGGCTGGCGGTCGCGTGGCTGGCGGGGTTGCGCTTCCTCTGGCGCGTCCGCCGCCGCAGTGCCGGGTAGGGAAAGCGAAACACGACCGCCGACTGCCGCCTGGCAAGCACGTCGGCGCGCCGCGCGCCGTCGCACCACGCCGCCGGGGTGACACGAGCCGTGCGACACGCGCCGTGCGACACGCGCCGTGCGACACGCGCCGTCGCGACACGCGCGGCCATCATGACAACGTCGTGCGGGCATGGTGCGGGCGTCGCGCGCGTCGTGCCCGCGTCGTGCCGGCGTTGCGTGGCGGTGGCGCCACGGCCGCCGCGCAATCGTGGGGGGCGCCCCGTGCGCGGTCGTCGCGTCGCGCCGCCGCGCGGTTTACAGCGGGCCTCGCGCACGTTCCAATCGGTCGCATGGCTTGGCCGACATCGTTGCAGGTTGCATTGAAGGAGTGGGCGGTGGTGTGTCGCGCGCTGGAGGCGGGGCGGCAGTTGCTGCTGTTGCGCAAGGGCGGGATCTACGAGGCGGCGGGGGAGTTCGAGGTGGAGCAGCGCGCGTTCCTGCTCTTTCCGACCTACCTGCACCAGAAGCTCGACATGCTCAAGCCCGACGCCCGCGCCGGCTTCGAGCCGCGCAGCGCCGAGCCGAGCGAGATCGTGCTCGCCTCGGCCGCGGTGGTCACGGACATCGTGCAACTGGATTCGCGCCAGCAGATGGAGCGGATCGAGGACGAGCACGTCTGGGCGCCGCCGCTCATCGACATGCGCTTCAACTACCGCCCGGAGAACCCGCTCTACCTGCTGCTGCTCCGCACGTACCGCCTGCGGGAGCCGGCGACGATCGCGAACACCCCGGCGTACGCCGGTTGTAAGAGCTGGGTGCCGCTGGACCGGGCGGTGGAGACGCGCGCTGCCGCGCCGGTGCTGGACGACGCGGGCTACGAGCAACGAAGGAAGTCGATCCTGGAACGCGTCAGCCCGTAGCAGCGCACGCCGCGCGCCTGCCGCGAGCGGTGCGGCGCGCTGTCCTCCGGCAGGTCACAGCAGGTAGCGCGCCCGGTTCACGGCCCACTGCCCGAAGCGATCGACCCACGGGCGGCGGCGCCATTCCTTCAGGGAGATGCGGCGGGCGAAGCGCACGTCGTTCTCGAACAGCTCGTGCATGTTCTCCCCGAACTCGCGCGAGCGCAGCAGGGCGGAGAGCTCCAGGTTGTACTCGATGCTGCGGTAATCCAGGTTGGTCGAGCCAAGCACGGTGAACTCGCGGTCGATGCACATGGTCTTGGCGTGAAGAATCACGTGCTGCCGCTCGTAGATTTCCACCCCGCACTGCAATAGCAATTCGTAGAAGCTGCGGGCGGCGGTGACGAGCAGGTTGACGTCGCCGCGCCCCGGCAGCATCAGCCGCACGCGCACGCCGCGCTTCGCCGCCTTGCACAGCGCCTCGACCAGCTCGTCGGGCGGGGCGAAGTAGGCCATCGTCATCTCGACGCTGGTGCGCGCGTTCTTGATGAGCTGCCGCAGCCGTTCTTTCAGCGGGCTGTGCATCGACGGGACCGATGCCAGCAGGCCGAAGTCGCTCTCGGCGATGGGGTGGAAGTACTCCGCGCGGCGCATGCGGCCGCCGGAGTGGATGTACTTCCAGTTGTTGGCGAACGCCGCCAGCAGGTGCCGCGTGGCGGGGCCGACGATGCCGATGGCGTTGTCGCGCCAGAGGTCGGCCTCGCAGACGTCGGACTTGACGACCCAGGAGCCGGCGTACTCGCCGCCGACGTTCAGGCCCCCGAGCCCGCCGATGTCGTCATCGACGACCAGCAGCTTGCGGTGGTCGCGCGCCAGCGGGCGCCAGCCGTAGCGGCCGTTCCACGGGTTGAGCGGGTGGAACTCCGCCAGGCGCACGCCGCTGCGCCGCATGCGGTCGAACATCGGCGGCCTGGCGCGCCACATCTGCTGCACGCCGAGCGAGCCGAAGGAGTCGTAGATGCAGTAGATCCGCACGCCCTCCGAAGCCTTCTTGCAGAGCAGCTCGGAAAAGGCGTTGCCGGTCTGGTCGTCGGCGAAGATGTAGGCCTCGAGCAGCACGCGCTTGCGCGCGTGGCGGATGGCTTCGTAGGCGGCGTGAAGCGCTTCGCCGTCCTTGTAGAGCTGCACGCGCGAACCATCGTTGAGGCGGACGGGGTGCGGGACGATCCACCCGTCGTCGTCGCTGCCGGGCGAGATGTTCACGCCGGTGGAGGTGCCAGCCTCGCCCTGGCGGCGCGGCGACTCCTCGCCGGCCGGCGGGCACCGCTCGCCCACCACGCCCGCGCGGGGATCGCCGCCCGCGCCGCCCGCGCCGCCCGCGCCGCCCGCGCCGCCCGCGCCGCCGGCGAGAATGCGCTCGCGGAAAGTGTCGGTCGCGGCCGAGTCCGTCGACGCCATGGTGGGATGATAGTAGATGCCGCGCGCGCAGGCAGCGGCGGGAAAACGGCGCGGAAGTTGGGAAAAATCTAACGCGCGCGGCGCGCCGCTCCCGCGTAAACGGGTGAAGAGGTCGCGCGGGCACAGGAGCCCAACCGGGCGCACCCGGGCGGATCAGCCCATCAGCCCTTGGATTCGCTCGGGCCCAGGCTGACGATCGTCATCGGGTCGAACGAAAACTGTCGCAGCAGGTCCTGGATCGACTCGCGGTCCACGCGCATGAGCGTGGCCATGTCCTGCTCGAGTGAGCGGTACTCCTTGTTGTAGATCCACTGGCTGCCGATCGAGCGCATGCGCCCCAGCGGCACCTCGCCCTGGAGGACGAGGCTGGATGCGATCTTGTTCTTGGCGCGTTCGATCTCGTCGTCGTTCAGGTCCACCTTGACCTTCGCCAGCTCCGCCAGCGCGATGTCGAGCGCCTTCTTCGTGCGCTCCGGGTCGGTGGTGAGCGCGAGGTAGAAGCTGCCGCAGCCGTCGTGCGGGTAGAAGCCAAAGTCGGCGTCGTCGGCGATGGCGTTGTCGACCAGCGCCCAGTAGAAGCGCGACCCGTCGGAATCGCCGACCACGTCCGCCAGCACCCGCGCGGCGAAGCGGCGGTCGTCCTGCGCGCTGGGGCCGGGCGTCATGCCCATCGTGTACATGCGGTTGAGCTTCGGGTCGCTCATCGCCAGCTTCTGCGGCTTGTACATCGGAAGCGGCTGGCGGCGCGGTGCCTCCACGCGCGACCAAGCGCCCATGTACTTCCCGGCCAGGCGAACGATCTCGTCGAAGTCCAGCCGCCCGGTCACCGACAGCACCATGTTCCCCGGCCCGTAGCGGCGGGCGAAGTAATGCGCCATTTCGTCGCGCTTCAGCTTCTGGATCGACTCGGCCGACCCGAGGATGCTCATGCTCAGCGGGTGGTTGCCGAAGTGAACCTCCATCAGCTTCTCGTAGACGCGGTGGCCCGGGTCGTCCAGGTACATCGCGATCTCTTCGAGGATCACCTTCTTCTCGGTGTCGAAGTCGCCGGTGCGGATGGCCGGGCGCAGCAGGTGCGACAGGTGCTCGATGGTGCGCTCGGTGAACTCCGGCAGCACGTTGGCGTAGTAGGCGGTCATCTCCTGCGACGTGAACGCGTTGTAGCGCGCCCCCAGTTCGTCGAAGATGCGGTTGACGTCCTCCCACGTGAGCTGGTCCGACCCCTTGAACATCATGTGCTCGAGGAAGTGCGACACGCCGTTCACGTTCGCGTCCTCGTCGCGCGAGCCGGTCTTGACGAACAGCCCGGCGGCGAAGGAGTGCGAGTCGGGGTTCTCCTCGGCGATGATGTCCAGGCCGTTGGGGAGCTGCTTGTAGTGGAACTTCAGGGGCATGTTTCTTTGCTCTCAAACGATCCAGTGCTGCTGCCCGTCGCGATGCGCGACAGCGATCCGCGGCCGGGGCGAGGCGGGTTGCAACGTGAAGCTGACCGGTACCACCGTGCTGGCGAGCGTGGCGGGCGCGTTCAGGTCGGATCGGCCGACGGATTGGAGGCGGTTGCCGGACAGGCGGAACAGTTCCAGCGACCAAGGGTCGCGGTCGATGATCAGCAACTCGCCAACGCCGATAGAGCTGTAGAAATCGACCTTGTCCCGGTTGCGGTCACCGGGGCTGGCGATCTCGGCGCAGAAGTCCGGGCCGCCGCACCAGTGCGCGCCGCAGTCGCGGGCCCTGCTGCCGGGGAGGACGACAACAATGTCCGGTATGCGATAGTTCTGTAGCCAGTCCTCGTCGCGGTCGCTCACGTTAGCGCCGCCCATGACCAGTTCCGGTGCAGCAAGCCCAAATGCGTTTTGAATTACGGTCGTCAGCCGCGCTTGAAGAACTTGGTGTTCGGTGTCGGCCGGCGGTGCCATCACGTATAGCCCTTCCCACACTTCGTCGTGTCGGGCCAGACCGTTCGCCGCGCGCTCGGCGTTAAGCCGCTCTGCAACGCAATCGTCCAGCACCATCAATGCCATGGATCGACCTCCCGATCTACGCCCCGCTTGGCAGCTTCAGTTCCTTCGGCCCGACCGTCACGATGGTGAACGGCCCCGGCTTGTTCGCCTTGAGGTAGGCGTTGACGCGGTCGAGGGTGACGGCGTCGATCTCCTGCTTGATCTCGTCCAGCGTTCGGATCCGCCCGCGCATCCAGAAGTCGTGGGCGATCGCGCCGGCACGGGCGCTGGTGCTCTCGCCCTGCATGACGGTGCTCGCCTTCAGGCCGGTCTTGGCGCGCTCCAACTCCTCGGCCGTCACGCCGTCGCTGAACTTGTGCAGTTCGGTGATGAACGTCTCCAGCGTCGCCTGCGCGCGGTCGTTGCTGGTGCCGGCGTAGCCGAGGATCGAGCCCTGCGTCTTGAGGCTGCTGTACCCCGCCCAGACGGAGTAAACCAAGCCGCGCTTCTCGCGGATCTCGGTGAACAGCCGCCCGCTCATCCCGCCGCTCAGCACCTCCAGCGCCAGGCGGACGAGGTAGTAGTCTGCGTGCGTTTCGGGGATGGACGGGTAAGCGATGCCGATGTGCGTCTGCTCCGAGTCCTGGTGCTCGTGGTGCAGGTTGCCCGGCGGGGGCATCACCTCCATCGACGGCAGCGGCGACCCGTCCCACTCACCGAACTGCTTCGCCACCTCGTCGCGGATCCGCTCGAACTCGATGTTGCCGGCGATCGACAAAATCGTGTCTCGCGCGTGGTAGCGCCGGCCGTAGTCCGCCTTGGCCAGGTCGAGCGTGAGCTTCTCGAGGTCTTCCTTCCGGCCCATCGAGCTGCGCCCGAACGGGGAGGGGAAGTGCCACTCGCGAAGCTTGATCAGCAGCTTGGAGCGCGGGTCGTCGTCCAGCCCGGCCAACCCCTGAAGCGCCAGGTCGCGGGCGGCGTCGAAGCCGGTGTTCGGGAGGTGCGCCCGGCGGACGATGTCGGCGTAGACCGGCAGGCCGGCCATCACCTTGTCGCTCAGGGCGGCGCAGCCGAAGCGGGTGTGGTGGACGCCGACGCTGGCGGACCGTTGCAGGCCTAGGCTGTCGAGGAAATCAGTCAATTGCCGGCTGTCGCGCGAGCCGGCGCCGCGCAGGACCAGGTCGGACAACACGGTGGCCGAGCCCAGCCCGTCCAGTGGGTCGGTCGAGGAGCCGGCCGGCAGGAGCAACGTCATGGCGGCCGACTGCATGCCGGGCATCTTCTCGCCCAGCAGCGTCAGCCCGTTCGCAAAAGTATGCTGAAAATAGCGTTCGCCCAACGTGCCCGACTCCCTTCTCGTCCGCCTGCCTGTCGCCGAAACCCCAGTGCCGCAAATTATAGGCGGGGGTGGGGGGGATGCCAGTTACCAGACCGCCCCATACTTGCGGCCGGCCCACTCGATGGGGAAAATTGGGGCCGAAAAGCGATCTGGCGCGGGCAGGGGGCGGTTCCTGGGGCGACGAGCATGGCGATCACGTTCAGTTGCGGCACGTGCCGGCGGAAATACTCGGTGCCGGACAACCTGGCCGGAAAGCAGCGCCGCTGCGCCGGTTGCGGCAACGTGCTGACGGTCCCGCCGCCGGTGGCCCAGGACGACGATCTGCCCTCACTGGACGATCTGGCCGACGCGCCGCCGCCGCCCCCGCCGCCCGTCCCCGCTGCGAGGCCTGCTCGGCGAACTGCCGCCGCGACGTCCGGCGCCGCGCTGCCGAGCGCCTCGCCGCCGCGCGCCAGCGATTTCCCCGCAAGCCGGCGTTGGTCCGTCGGCAACCACGCTTTCCTCGGCGACGACGCCGCCCGCCTGATCAGCATGTTGTTGGTGCTGGCGATGGCCTGCGTCTCTGCCTGGCTGTGCTACCGCGTCGGCAACCAGATGCTGGACCGCAACGCGATCCCCGACGAGCTGCGCCCGCGGTTTTTCGCCTATGTCGCGGTCCTGGCGGTGTGGACGCTGGTGTTGTTCGCCGCCGTCGTGACGCCGGCCGTGATGGGCGTCAGCAGCCTCGCCGCCTCGTGGACCAAGGGCGCCCTGCCCGACAGCGCCTACCTGCGCACCGCCGGCGCGCTGTCGCTGCCCTACATGCTGTGGCTGGGGGCGTTCCTGGTGCAGGGGCGCGAGCACCGCGACCTGCGCGTCACGCTGGCGCTGCTCTCGCCATTTGCGCTGTTCGCCGGGTTGAAGGAACTCGCCGGGCTGGGGAAATGGCTGCGGTCCGGCATCGCCACCGCGCTGGCGATCGTGGTGCTGGTGGTGGCGGCGCTGGTGGTGAAGCCGGTGAGCGGCTACGTCGCGCAGGCGGGGCAGAAGATCGCGGGCATCGACCGCGAGAGCCTCCAGGCCTGGGCGAAGGCGAACCCGGACAAGGTCCGCGCGATGCGCGAGGCGCGATATGTCGCGTCCGGCGGGGGCGCGAGTGGCGGCGCCGGCGGCAACGCGCCGCCGGCGGTGTCGTCGGCCCCGGACCCGTTGGCGGGCAAGATCGAGCCGTTGCAAAAGGAGATCGACGATGCCGCCGCCGCCGCCCCCAGGCAGACGCGCGAGCAGATCCGCGCCAAGCGCGAGCAGCTCGTCCAGCAGCTCCAGGCGATGAAGCCGGCGGACGCCTTAAGTCACCTTTACACCCGCGCTGAGCACGCGCTGGCCCGGCTGAGCAGCGCCGAGGGCGAGGCCCCCAGCGAAGCGCCGCCGGCGAACCTCTACCAGCCCATTTCCGCCGCGCCGTTGGCGGTGCCGAAGGCGGAGGAGGCGGACTTCGCCACCGAGACCTACGCCTTCAAGACGCTGCGCGTCCGCCCGCTCAAGGAAAGCTCGATCGACCTCGCCGCGTTCGGCGAGCGCGCGTTGTTCCAGCGGTGGACCCTCGACCACTGGGCCAAGATCCAACTGGCGGTGGAGCCGGCGACCGACCCGAAACAGCGCCGCCCGTGGGTGGCGGACCGGGACGTCATCGCGCACCTGGCGGCGCAGAAAAACCTGTTCGCGGTGGTGATGCCCGGCGACCCGCAGGTGCTGGACGGGCAACTCAACGGGCTAAGCTGGACGCGCGTGCAGCCGAACCCGCACGCGGCGTCCCGCGGCGACGGCATCATCTATGCCGCCCGTCTGCCGGACGCATCGTGGGCGATCGTGCGGCTCACGGTCCGCGGGGCGGGGCGGGAGCAGATCGCGCTGGCGGACAAGTTCATTCAGGGAATCCGCTTCGCGCAGCCGAACGACCCGCCGGCGCTCGACCCGTTCGACCCGGCCGTGGTGGTCAAGCGCTTTGACAACCTCAGCGATGATCCCTCGCCGGTGCTTCGGGCGGCGGGGGCGAAGGGGATTACCGCGCTGATGCAGTACGTCGCCGCGAAGGGCAACCAGGCGCCGCACCGCGCGCAGCAACTGCTCGACGAGCTGGCGCAGTCGCAGCCGACGGCGGTCGCCGGTGGCGTGACCGCTTCGCCGGGGCAAGGGTTGGTCCCGCAGCCGCGGCCGTCCCCCGGTGGCGTGCGCCGACCCATCGGAGGCGCGGCGACCGCCGCGCCGGCCGGGGCGGTCGACGCGCGGGCGGCGCTGGTGATGCTCCAGGGCGGGGGCAGCGTCTTCGACAAGCGGTCGGCCGTCCAACTGCTCGCCGGCGCCGTGCCGGGGCCGAACGACCCGCGCGACGAGGTCGCGACGGCGCTGGAGAACCTGCTGATCGGCGACAACGCCCACTTCCTCGGTGAAGACGCGTCGGCCGCACTGGCGGTCTGGTGGCGGCCGCAGACGGTCACCATCATGCTCCCGCTGCTCGGCGAGGACGTCTTCCCCCCGAGCCGCCGGCAGAACGCCATGCGCGTGCTGAGCAAGACCGGCGACAAGCGCGCGGTCCTCCCCATCGTCCGCTGGATCATCAAGGACCCGGAAACCACCGTGACCGCGCTGACCGCCATGGGCCCGGTGGCGGAGGACGAGGTGGTCAAGCTGCTCCGCGAGAAGGACCCGAAAGTGCGCGGCAACGCGGCGCGGATCCTGGAGCAGATCGGCACCAACAAGTGCCTGATCGAGCTGCGCCGCGCTTCAAACGACCCGCGCGACGCGATGGCCGCCTCCATCGCCAAGGCGGCGCTCGACACCGTGATGGCGCGCGTCAAGGCCGCCAAACCCGCGACGCCCGCCGCCACGCGCCCGGCGACCGCCGCCGC
>DASQDR010000216.1:0-5047 GCA_035634055.1 Tepidisphaeraceae bacterium
AAGTTGAGGGCGTCGCCGGCGACGGTGAGGTCCGACGGGTTCGAGCCGATGCTGCCGGCGACCACGTCCTTCAGGCGGGCCGCCCCGCCGCCGCCTCCGCCACCGCTGCCGCCGCCGGCCCGCCAGATCTCGCGCCCGCTGGTGGCATCGGTCGCCACGAAGAAGAGCGCGCCGGCGGCGGCCCGCAGGGAGGCGGGCATCGAGCTGCCGGAGCCGGGGACGATGTCGGCCACCATCGAGGTGCCGGCGGCCGTCCCGTCGCTGCGCCACAGCTCCGTGCCGTCGCGCGCCGTCGCTGGCGACGAAGTAGGCGGCGTCACCGACGGCGGTGATGTTGGTCGGGTTCGACCCGCCGCCGCCGAGCGGCTGGAGGTCCTTCACCATCGAAACGGCCAGCAGCCGCCGCCCCTCCAGCGCCTCGACGGCCGCGGCCATCACCCTTGCTCTGGAGCGGGGGTCGCGGGGTCGCGGGGGCGGGGGAAAGCGGGCAGGGAGCGGCGAAAGGATCGCAGGGAGCGGCGAAAGGATCGCGCGGAGGGGCGAAAGGAACACCGGGAACGGTGAAGGGATCGCGCGGAACGGGAAAGGGATGGTGGCGGAAGGACGGAGGGACGCTGGGGACGGGAACGGAGATCGTGGCGGGCGCGGAAGGACGGATAGGGGAGAATGTCGAATAGCAAATGTCGAATGTCGAAACAATATTTAATGGTGGAACAGGAAATGACCGGGGGGCGGCGAAGCAAGAACTCCAAGACCGAAGCACGAAACAAATTCGAAATTCCAAGAGGGGAAAACGAAGAGAGGAGGCGGACGCGCGGCAGCGGTGTGCAGCGGCAGGCGATGGGTTCGTCTGCGTTTTCCTCATTTCCCCTTTTCTAAATTGTTTAGGATTTCCTGCTTAGGATTTCGTGCTTCGCCTTCATTGTTTCGACGCGACATTCGACATTTGCTATTCGACGTTTCCGCCTCCTTCACTTCTGCTTCCACACCGGATCCAGGTGCGAGTCCGCGGCGCTCTCGAACCATCTCGTCATGGTCATCTTCTGCTGGGTGTAAAACTGGATGGCCTCGGTCCCCTGGATGTGGAGGTCGCCGAAGAAGCTCTTGTTCCAGCCGGTGAAGGGGAACCAGGCCATTGGGGCGGGGACGCCGATGTTGATGCCGATCATGCCGGCGTTGAACTTCCGGCTGAACTCGCGGGCGGCGCGGCCGTCGCGGGTGAAGATGCTGGCGCCGTTGCCGTACTCGCTCTTGGCGCCGATGGCCAAGGCCTCGTCGAGGGTCTTGGCGCGGATGACGCTGAGGACGGGGCCGAAGATCTCTTCCCGCGCGACGCGCATGTCCGGTTGGACGCGATCGATGACGGAGGGGCCGAGGAGGAAGCCGCCGCCGCTACCGCCCGCGCCCCCGCCGCCGCTGCCCGCGCCGCCCGCGCCGCCCGCGCCGCCCGCGCCGGCGGCTGAAGCCGTGGGCTTGGCGGTGCGGCCGTCGAGGGCGAGCGTGGCGCCCTCGGTGGGGGCGTGCTCCAGGAAGCCCTCGATCCTGGTCATGTGTTCCCTGGAGATGACGGGGCCCATGTCGACGTCGGCGCCTTCGTCGGTGCGGCCGACCTTCATCTTGCTGGCGCGGTCGACCAGGGCGTCGACCAGGCGCGAGGAGAAGGAATCGCCGACGCCGACGGCGATCGAGCCGGCCATGCAGCGCTCGCCGGCGCAGCCGAAGGCGCTGGACTGGAGCGCGCCGACGGCCTGGTCCAGGTCCGCGTCTGGCATGATCACCAGGTGGTTCTTGGCGCCGCCCGCCGCCTGCACGCGCTTGCCGTGGCGGGTGCCGGTCTCGTAGACGTACTTGGCGATGTTCGTCGAACCGACGAAGGAGATGGCGCGGACCAGCGGGTGGGTGAGCAGGGCGTCGACCGCCTCCTTGTCGCCGTGGACGATGTTGAACACGCCGTCGGGCAGCCCGGTCTCCTGGAGCAGCCGGCCGATCATCACGGCGGTGAGCGGGACCTTCTCCGACGGCTTCAAAATAAACGTGTTTCCGCAGGCGATGGCGATGGGGTACATCCACAGCGGAACCATGGCCGGGAAGTTGAACGGGGTGATGCCGCAGCAGACGCCGACCGGGTGGCGGATGGTCTCGCAGTCCACCTCGCGGGCGATGTTCTGGATCGACTGGCCCATGATCAGCGACGGCGTGCCGCAGGCGAACTCCACCACCTCCATGCCGCGCTGCACCGACGCGCGGGCCTCGACCAGCGTCTTGCCGTGCTCGCGGGTGACGCAGCGGGCGATCTCCTCGGCGCGCGCGAGCAACAGCTCGCGGAACCGGAAGAGGAAGCGCACGCGCTCGACCACCGGCTTGGCGCCCCACGCCGGCAGGGCGGCGTGCGCGGTCTCGATCACCTGCGCCACCTCGGCGGCCGAGCAGTAGGGGACGCGGGCGATCACCTGGCCGGTCGACGGGTTGAAAACGTCACCCCCGCGCGGCGACGGGCTGATCGTCCACTTCCCGGCGGCGAGCATGGGCACGCGCTCGACGCCCTCATTTTGGTTCGGGTTCGGCGCGTTGGCGGCGGCCGGGGGCAAGGTCTGTGACATCGGTGAACCTTTCAAACAAGAACGGGCGGTCTTGGGGCCGCGAAGGTTTGGGGCGGGCGATTATACCGCGGGAGCGGGGCGGCGCCGCGCGGCCCGCGCCCGGCGGGACTGGACTGCCGGCCGGGCGGCGCGGCGCTGGGGCGCGAGTGGCGCGGGGAAAGTTGTGGTGCGGGCGTGAAGTCGGTTTGTTACACTCACCCGGTTTGCCAACTCCAGCGCGGCCCGCGCCTCGCGCGCCCGCCGCAGGGCCATGGGACGATTTGCTATGAGCACTTCCGACGCCGTTCGCAAGCACAAGCAGTATTTGTTCCCCGCCGTCTCGATGTACTACCAGGAGCCGATCGAGCTCGTGAAGGGAGAGGGGTCGTACGTCTGGGACGCGGGCGGAAATAAATATCTCGACGCCTTCGGCGGGGTGCTGACGGTCAGCATCGGCCATGCCAACCCGAAGGTGGTCGAGGCGATCGTCGAGCAGGTCAAGCGCATCAGCCACACCTCCACGCTCTACGCCAACGCCCCGCAGAGCAACCTGGCGGAGAAGCTGGCCGGGATCGCGCCGGGAAATCTGCGCAAGACCTTCTTCACCAGCAGCGGCACCGAGGCGAACGAGACGGCGGTCGCGGCGGCGCGGGCGTACACCGGGCGCATCCCGCTGGTCGTGCTGCGGCACAGCTACTCCGGCCGCAGCGCCACCACGCTGGCGATGTGCGGGCAGAGCAACTGGAAGAAGCTCCCCAACCTCGTCCCCGGCATCCACCACGCCCACGCGCCGTACTGCTATCGGTGCCCCTTCAATCTGTCCTATCCCGAGTGCGGGCTCAAATGCGCCGAGGACATCGAGGAGCTGATCCTCACCGAGACGGGCGGGGAGATCGCCGCCTTCTTCGCCGAGACGGTCATCGGCGCCGGCGGTTTCATCGTCCCGCCGCCGGGGTACTTCGAGAAAGCCGCTGGCATCGCGCGCAAGTACGGCGGGTTGTTCATCAGCGACGAGGTGCAGGCGGCGTGGGGCCGCACGGGCGATCACATGTTCGGTATCAGCCACTGGAAGACCACGCCCGACATCCTCACCAGCGCCAAGGGGATGGGCAACGGCGCGCCGATCGGCCTGACCATCGCCACGCCCGAGGTGGCGGACAAGTATCCCGGCGTCACCTTCGCAACCTTCGGCGGAAACCCAGTGAGCTGCGCCGCGGCGCACGCGGTGATCAACGTGATCGAGAACGAGAACCTCGTCCGCAACTGCGCCGTCGTCGGCAAGCACCTCGGCGAGCGCTTCCAGCAGTTGAAAGAGAAGCACCCGCTCGTCGGCGACGCCCGCGGGCTGGGGCTGATGCAGGCGCTGGAGCTGGTGAAGGATCGCAAGACCAAGGAGCCCGCCCCGCAGCAGACCGCGGCGGTCTTCGAGGAAACCAAGAAGCGCGGCGTCCTGATCGGCAAGGGCGGCGTCTGGGGCAACGTCATCCGCACGGGCCTGATGCTCAACGCGACCGTGGCCGAAGCGGATGCGCTGGCCGACGCCATCGACGCGGGGCTGAGCGTGGCGGCGAAGATGTGACGCAAAGATCCCGAAGACGCAGAGATCGCAAAGAAGAATCAACGGCAGGAATTCAACTCATCTGCTTCTCTCTGCCTTCTCTTTGCGATCTTTGCGTCTTTGCGATCTTTGCGTCAAAGAGGGAGCGACATGAGCGTGTTGATCAAGAACGGCCGCGTCGTCACGGCGACGGATGATTACGTTGCCGACGTGTTCGTCGACGGTGAGACGGTCTCGCAGATCGGCAGGAACCTCGCCGTCAAGGCGGATCGCACGATCGACGCCAGCGGCAAGCTCGTCATCCCGGGCGGGATCGATCCGCACGTGCACATGGAGTTGCCGTTCGGCGGGACCGTCTCGTCCGACGATTTCACCAGCGGCACGCGCGCGGCGGCGTTTGGCGGGACGACCTCGATCATCGACTTCGCCATCCAGTACAAGGGCAACACGTTCGAGCAGACGCTGGATGACTGGGACGCCAAGGCCGAGGGCAAGTGCGCCATCGACTACTCCTCCCACCTCGCGGTGACGGAGTACGAGCCGCGGCACGCGGCGGAGTTCCGGAAGGTGGTCGATCGGGGGATCACCACGTTCAAGATCTTCCTGGCCTACCCCGGCGTGTTCATGATCGACGACCAGACGATGTTCCGCGTGATGCAGTCGGCCGGCGAGGCGGGGGGGATGACGCTGGTGCACGCGGAGAACGGCGTCGCCATCCAGCAGATGATCGACATGCTCATCGCCGACGGGAAGGTCGAGCCGAAGTACCACGCGCAGTCGCGCCCGCCGGTGATGCAGGCCGACGGCGTCGCTCGCGCCTGCCGGGTGGCGGAGTTCGCGAGGTCGCCGGTCTTCATCGTGCACGTCTCGTGCGCCGACGCGATGGTTGAGCTGCACCGCGCCCGCGAGC
>DASQDR010000217.1:0-1552 GCA_035634055.1 Tepidisphaeraceae bacterium
TCGGCGGCGGGCTTGGGCTCATCGATCTGGATGCCGCGGAGGCGGAGGTTCTCCTTGAAGATCTCCAGCAGCACGGCGTTCTGCTGCCCGCCGCCGGCGCCGCCCTGGTTGGCGTAGCGCCGCGGGCCCCACCCGCCGCCGCCACCGCCCCCGCCGCTGCCGATGCGGCCGATGGCGATGGTCATCTGCGCCAGCACGCTCTCGGCGCGGTGGACCATCGACTCGATCCGCTGGATCTGGTGCTCCAGTTGCGTCGAGGTATTGGACGCCTGGCTGGTGAGGTTGCGGTTGTCCTTGAACAACCCGCCGATCGCCTCGGCGACCTGCTTGCGGATGTCGGACGCGTCGGCGGCGGGGAACTGCCCGCTGTCGCCCATCGCGTCGCGCAGCGCCTGGTCCACCACCTGCGAGACGCGGTTGCGGATCTTGTCGCGGTCGATGACCCAGACGCTCTTGCCCTTGTAGCGGTCGGCGATCTTGTCGAACGGCACCTGCGACGCGGCCGTGTCGAGCGCGCTGTCGATGGCGCTGCTGAGCGGCTGCGACTGGCCGGTGAGGTTCAGCGCCTCCGGCTCCTCGCGCAGGCTCTCGGTGATGATGCCGTGGTCGCTGAGCGCCTGGTACGCCTCCTCCGGTGAGTTGCCGTGGGCGTGCCCCTCGACCGTCTGGCCGGTCGTCCGAACGATTCCTTTGAAGCGGTAACGCACGCGAGGGAATTCCTTCGTCGCCGGCTCAGCGCCGGGCCGCCGGCACAGTGCCGGGCTGATGGCGGTCCGTGGGTGATGCAGGCGAAAGATATCACCCGCCGCCGGGCCGGGTCGGAAATCGGTGAGCCAAAGCCCCGCTGGAACGTCCGCGGGCCGGCCGGCGCTGCGGTTTAATCTAAATCCGCCGGCGCGGCCGACGCGAGCGAATTCCGCGGGAAATCGCGGATTTGTCGCCGAGGGGACGCGCGCGGCCGCTGGGTGGATGCGGGGAGCGTTCTTATCGGGCTTAGGGCGCAAGAGGGCTGTCAGGTGCGCGGGGAAATGCCGGTCGTGAGGAGGCGCTCGTGGATTGGAGATTGAAACTTGAAAGGCACCGGCGGTCCGCGCCGTTCAAGTTTTCGATCGTCAATGATCAAGTGCCGGAGGCCAACCCCTCACCCTGACCCTCTCCCGGCGTACCGGGAGAGGGGACCAGAGGCCGCCGCGGCACCGACGACGGGGGGCCCATGCTGTCCGTCCTGATGCCCGCCTACAACGCCGAGCGGTACATCGCGCCCGCGATCGAGAGCGTGCTCGCGCAGACGGTGCGCGACCTCCAACTGCTCGTGATCGACGACGGCTCGACCGACGGCACGCTCGCCGCGGCCCGCGCCTTCGAGCAGCGCGACGCGCGCGTGCGCGTGGTCACGCAGGCGAACGCCGGCATCGCCCAGACGCTGAACCGCGGGCTGGAGATGCTCGCCGGCCACGAGTGGGTGTTCCTGATGCACGCCGACGACCTGATGACGCCGAACCGCCTCGAGCGGCAGTCGGTGTTCGTCGCGGCCAACCCGGACCACGCGGTG
>DASQDR010000218.1:0-1942 GCA_035634055.1 Tepidisphaeraceae bacterium
CGGTCGAACACGCCCGACCAGCCGAACTTCTCCGCCTCGGTCTTGTACCCCGTCGCCGCCACGAAGCGCTGGAACTGCGCGACGGTCACCTCGTGCTTGTCCAGGAAGTACGCCTTGAGCGTGACCGGGTGGACCGGCCCCTCGAAAGCGAAGCCGTCGGCGGTGCCCATGTTGAACGTCCCGCCGGGGATGCGGACCATCCCCTCTGGCGCGGCCGCCGCTTGAGTGGTCGCGGGCGGCGCAGCGCCCGTCGATCGATCGGCGGCGACGAGCAACGCCACGAGGGCCAGGGCAAGGGTAGAAATTCGTCGTAACATCGTTTCTCGAACGCTTCGAGGCGCAACTTGAAACCAGCGGCGGGATTTTACGCCAAAGCGCCCCCGCGCGGCGAGGCGGGAGCGGCCACGAATGACACGAATGAACACGCATGACATTAAGCGATGAAGAAGCGGCGCTCGCCGCCCCTAGCTCGTCATTCGTGTCCATTCGTGCCATTCGGGGCCAGTCTTCACCTGAACACGGCGAGGCGAACTCCCCGACAGCGCGATCCGCTTCGCCCGCTGGCGGAAAATCGGCGGCGGGGGTTGTACAATCGCCCCCCTGCCGCACATGAACTTTCATCTGGGCAAGCCGATCCTCGTGTTGCTGGTGATCGCCGTCGTCGCCGGCGTCGCCGCCGCGTTCCGGCCCGCGCCGCGCAAGGCGGACCTCACCGTCTGGCTCTTCGCCGAGTCCCACCACCGCACCTACCTCAAGCTGATCCCGGAGTTCGAGCGCAAGCACAACGTCACGGTCAACCTCAGCCTGCTCAACGGCCGCGCGGTGGTGACGCGGCTGGGGCAGATGTTCATGAAGGACCTGCACGACCCGGAGATCCCCGACCTGGTCGAGCTGGAGATTGGCCTGGCCGGGCGCTTCTTCCGCCCGCCGGTGCGCGAGATCGGGCTGCTGCCGCTGGACGATCGGCTGAAGGCGTCGGGGTGGGACGAGAAGATCGTCAAGAGCCGCGTGGCGACTTGGTCGAAGGAGGGGATCGCCTTCGGCATGCCGCACGACCTCCACCCGTGCGTCATCACCTACCGCCACGATTTGTTCACCGAGGCGGGGGTCGACCTGTCCAAGGCGACGACCTGGCCGGCGTTCCACGAGGCGTGCCTGAAGTTCGAGGCGTACTGGCGGTCCAGGGGGCAGCGCTACCGCCACGCGATGGAGATGCAGGAGTCGTCTGCCGACAACTTCCAGCAGATGCTGCTCCAGCGCGGCCTCAACCCGATCGACACCTACGGAAACGTGCTGCTCGACAAGGACCCGCGCTTCGCCCAGACGCTGGCGTTCTACGGGCAGATGGTCGGCGGGCCGCGCAAGGTAACGGCCCAGACCAGCACCGGGATGGTGGCGTTCGGCAAGGACGTGGTGGAGGGAAACCTCTGCGCCATGATGACGCCGGACTGGCGGCTGACGTACGTCAAGCTCTACGCCGCCGGCGCGGCGGGCAAGCTGCGCGTGATGCCGCTGCCGGTGTTCGACCCGAGCGACGCCCCGACCAGCACGTGGGGCGGGACGATGATCGGCATCACCAAGGCGTCGAAGCGCCCGGACGTCGCCTGGGCGCTGGTCGAGCACCTGTACTTCAGCGAGCAGGGGCTGCGCGCCCGCCGCGAGAGCAGCGAGGTCCTCCCGCCGATCAAGACCCTCTGGGCGGACCCGTACTACCACACGGCCGACCCGGTCTTCGACAACCAGAAGGTCGGCACGATGCTGACCGACCTGGCCGGGCAGGTGCCGACGCGGTACGTGACGGCGGCGACGCCGATCGTGAACACGTTTTTGAACGAAGCGGTCGCCGAGGCGGTCCGCCACGCCGACGAGCACGGCAGCGTCGGGCTGGACGCGGCGTGCGAGCAGTGGATGGCGGAGGTCGCCGGCGAGCTGCGCGTGCGCA
>DASQDR010000219.1:0-12570 GCA_035634055.1 Tepidisphaeraceae bacterium
GGGCGGGGACGCGGGGGCGGGGACGCGGGGGCGGGGACGCGGGCGCGGCGGGTCAGGGGTCGTGCGGGGCGCGGCGGTCGGTCGTGAGGGCGGGGCCCGTGGTCGCGGGCGCGGGGGCGGGGGCGGGTTCGGCGCCGGTGGGTTGGTCGAAGAAGCCGGGCGGGGTGTCGACGAACTGGAGGTTCTTCAGGACGGCACGGCCGATCGGGTCGCCGATGATGCCCTGGTCCATCGTCCACTGGTAAAAGGTCCAGCGGGTGGCGAGGGTGACGCCGTCGAGCGGCTGCCAGTCGGTGTAGGTCAGGGCGCGGGGAGGATGGGCGGGGCCATCCCTGCCCGGGCCCTCCGCGCCGCCCGCGCCGCCCGCGATGCCCGAAATGCCCGCGCCCTCTGCGGTGCCCGCGGTGCTCGCGCCGTCCGCGCCCGCGCCGTCCGCGCCCGGGGTGGCGAGGTAGGCCACGGCGCGGAGTCGGCCGGTCTCGGCGTCGGGGTAGAGGACGTACCAATCTTCGGCGGGCGCTGACGCGAACGCCGGGGACGCGGGAGACGCGGGAACTGGCGACGCAGGCGCGGGCGACGCCGGCGCAGTGGCGGGCGCGCCTGGGGCGCGGGTTCCCGATCCGACCGGCCGCGGGAAGGTCAGGCGGAGGACGGGGACGTCGCGGCCACCGAGGGGGAGCGTGCCGGCGTCGGTGACGAACGCCCCGCGCTCGCGCAGCCTGAACGGCATCGAGGCGAACGCGGGCCAGGTCAGCAGGTGGAAGCGGGCGCGGTCGAAGGTGTCGACCGCCGTGGTGGTGGTGGCGGAGGCGGTGGAGGCGGCGGAGGGGCGGGCGGCGCGGGCGGCGCCGGGGGAGGGCGCGATGGGCGCGGTCGCGGAGGACGCGCCGTGATCGGCGTCGCTCCTGGCGTTCGCGTTCGCGCTCGCGCCCCTGCCTGCGCCCGCCCCCGCCCCCGCCCTCGCCCTCGCAGCGTCGTCATCGTCGTCGACGGCGCGGGTCGTGCTGGGCGTGCCGCGGGCGATCCACGCCTGTTGGCCGTCGAACACCAGGGTCGCGCCGCCGGCGAGGTCGAGGCGCGAGCGGGCGCGGTCGGTGGTGAAGGTAAGCGTGCCGCGGAGTTGCTCGCGGCCGTCGAACTCGACGTAGAGGTCGGCCGACAGCGCCCGCTTCGACCGCCAGGCACTTGCGCCGTGGGCGGCTTCCATCCGCCGCACCGCCACCTGCGCGGGCGTCTCCTTCCTCGGCGACACTTTGGAGGACAAATCGTTCCAGCCGGACCGCAGCCGGGTGCAGCCCGGCAGGCAGGCGACGAGCGCTAAGAGGGCGGCGGCGGCGACGGCGGGAAGCTGGCGGAACAGCGTGGGACGCATGGGCGGCCAGTATGCGCCAATGCGGGGCGGAGCGCGAAAAGGGGGGCGCGGGCGCGTCAGGACAAGGATGACGCAGCAAGTGCAAATGACGAAATCAGAATGACGAATGACGAAGGGCAGGTGCTGCGTAACGTGCGACCGGCGGCGGGCGATCCGCCTTCACCGCACGCGCGCGCCTCGTCATTCGAGCTTCGTCATTGACTCGTCATTCTGGTTTCGTCATTCCGATTTCGCGACTGGTTTCAGTCAAACACGTGGCGCAAGATAAGGTCGAACACCTCCGTCGGCTCGACCTCCGCGCGGTCGAGCAGCGCGGGCTGGTTGGTGGCGAGCATGGCGCCGTCGGCCGGGTCGCGCGGCGAAATGCCGTGCGAGCCCTTGACCAGCGTCGCGTCCAGCGGGATGACGTCGAGCAGCGCGCGCAGGCCGAGCTTGCGCCTGGCGAGCGCCGCGGCGATCTTCAGCCTGGGGGCGGCGATGGCCGGGTCGATGAACAGCTCGGCCGGGTCGTAGCCCGGCTTGCGGTGGATGTCGACGGTGCGGGCGTAATCGGGGGCGCGGGCGTCGTCCAGCCAGAAGTAATACGTGAACCACGCCTCCGGCTGCGCCAGCGCGACCAGGTCGCCCGCGCGCTCGTGGTCGAGGTGCAGCTCGCGCTTGCCGGCGTCGTCCAGCACGCGCGCGACGCCGGCGACGTTTTCCAGGATCGACCGCACCGGGCCGAGCTTCGACCGGTCGTTCACGTAGACGTGGGCGACCTGGTGGTCGGCCACCGCGAACGCGGCGCTGGCGCCGGGGTCGAGCAGCTCGCGGCCCATCTCCTGGCGGACGGCGAGCAGCCCGTTCTGCCGCAGCGCGCGGTTGAGGTGCACCGGCGTCGTCACCGGCGTGATCCCGTACTCCGACAGCAGGATCACCCGCGCCCCCCCGTGCGCGTAGCGGTCGAGCAGCTTGCCGACCACCGCGTCCAGCTCGCGCAGGTCCTTCCGCGCCTCGGGCGCGCCCGGGCCGTGGCGCTGGAGAACGTAATCGAGGTGCGGCAGGTAGATCAGCGTGAGCGTCGGGTCGTGCCGCTCGTCCACGCGGATGGCGGCGTCGGCGATCCACTGCGTGCTGGCGACGTCCGTCGCCGGGCCCCAGAACTTGAACAGGGGGAACGGGCCCAGCTCGCGCTGGAGCTGGTCGCGCAGCTCCGGCGGGTGGGTCCAGCAGTCGGGGATCTTGCGCCCGTCCGCCGGGTACATCGGGCGCGGCGTGACGGTGTAGTCGGCCGTCGAGTACATCGCGTACCACCAGCAGATGTTGGCGCAGGTGAAGCGCGGGTCGCGCTGCCTGGCGGCGTCCCACACCTTGGGGCGGGCAACGAGGTGGCTGCTCTGCTTCCAGAACTTCACCTCGGCGTCGGCGCGGTCGTACCACCCGTTGCCGACGATGCCGTGCCCGCTCGGCCAGGCGCCGGTGAGGTACGTCGATTGGACCGAGCAGGTGACGGCCGGCAGGACGGCCGCGATTGTCGCGAGCTTGCCCGCGCCACCGGCACCCGCGCCACCGCCGCCCGCGCCACCGCCACCCGCGCCACCGCCCGTGGCGCCGTGGACGAACGCATGGATTCGCGGCGTGTGCTGCGGCGAAATGAGCCGCGGCGTGAGCCCGACGGCGTTCATGACGACGGTCTTGTGCACGGGTTCGAGATTTAGGGCGCGGCGGCGGGGGAATCAAGCGGGGAATTCGGCGGGGAATCAAGATTTGGGCCGCCGTCGCGCTCGCCGCTCCGGCTGCTGCGAGAATTCTTTACCGTCCCCCGGGCGGGCGACACCTGATAGGATGCGGTTCTCTCATGCCAGGACACGACATCATTGTGATCGGCGCGTCGGCGGGCGGGGTGGAAGCCCTGCTGACGATCGCGCGCGCCCTGCCGGAGGACCTGCCGGCGGCGGTGTTCGTGGTGCTGCATATCTCCCCTTACGCGCGCAGCGTGCTGCCGGAGTTGCTGAGCCGCACCGGCCCGCTGCCGGCGGTCCACGCGCGCAACGGCGAGACGATCCAGCCCGGCCGGATCTACGTCGCCCCGCCGGACCACCACCTGCTGGTCCGGCGCGAGGGCGTGTCGGTCACGCGCGGCCCGCAGGAGAACGGGGTCCGCCCGGCGGTCGACGTCCTGTTCCGCACCGCCGCCACCGCCTTCCGCAAGCGGGTCGTGGGCGTGGTGCTGTCGGGGAACCTCGATGACGGCACTGCCGGGCTGGCGGCGATCCACCGCTTCGGCGGCGTCACCGTCGTGCAGCATCCGGACGAAGCGCTCTATCCCGGCATGCCGACCAACGCGGTCGAGAACGTGCCCGTCCAGTACATCCGCCCGTTGGCAGAGATCGCCCCTCTGCTGGTCAAGCTGGCTCGCGAGCCGGTGGAGGAACCCATGCCCGCGCCCTTTCCAAGCGACGGCCACGACGGCGAGCTGGAAATGGAGGCGAACGTCTCGAACATGGATCCGGCCGCCATCCACGACCGCAAGCGCCCCGGCCAGCCGTCGGTCTTCGGCTGCCCCGATTGCCACGGTACGCTGTTCGAGCTCCACGACAGCGAGCTCACGCGCTTCCGCTGCCGCGTCGGGCACGCGTACTCCCCCGAGAGCCTGCTGGCGGCGCAGTCCGACGGCATCGAGGCGGCGCTGTGGACCGCGCTGCGGGCGCTGGAGGAGAAGGTGGCGCTGACCGAGCGGATGCTCCAGCGCATGCGGGCGCGCGGGCACCGGGCGTCGCTGGCGCACTTCGAGCGGCAGTCGCAGGACACGCAGCAGCAGGCGGAAGTGCTCCGGCAGCTGCTGGTGCACAACAATGGCGGCGGGGGTGGCGGGACGATCCCCGGCGACTCCTCCGCCGGCGCGCCGCCGCCCCGTGTGCCGACGAAACTATGAGGGCTCGGGACGCGAGGATCGCCCCCGCCAGCCAGGGCATCAGCACCGCCGGGGCCGCAGGCGTCGTGGCGATGGCGGCGTCGGCGGGCGGGCTGCCGGCGCTGACGGCCGTCCTGGCATCGCTGGAGGAGGACTTCCCCGCGGCGGTCGTCGTCGTGCAGCACATCGCGCCGGACCGCGACAGCGCCATGCCCGAGCTGCTTGCCCGCCGCACGCCGCTCGTCGTGGGAAAAGCGATGCACGGGCTGTGGTTGTACGGCGGACACGTGTACGTCGCGCCGCCGGACCGGCACGTGCTGGTCGACGCCCAGGCCCGGCTCCAGCTCAGCGCCAAGGAGCGCGTGCAGCACGTCCGCCCGTCCGCCGACGTGCTGTTCGAGTCGCTGGCGCGATCTCTGGGCCGGCGGGCGGCGGCGGTGGTGCTCAGCGGCACCGGGCGCGACGGCGCCGACGGGTGCATCGCCATCCACGAGCACGGCGGTCGCGTGATCGTTCAGGACGGCGCCGCCGAGTTCCAGGGGATGCCCCGTGCGGCGGAGTTGACCGGGAAGGCGGACGTCGTCCTCCCGCTGGAGAAGATCGCCCTCGAGCTGACGCGGTGGGCCAGGCAACTACAGGTGACATGAGCAAGATGCCCCGGGCCAGTTCGGACTCGTCCTCGTCCTCCGCGTCGCCGGCGGCGCCGCCACCGCCGGAGTTCGACGCGCTGCTGGACTACATCAAGCGCAGCCGCGGGTTCGACTTCGGCGGGTACAAGCGGGCCGGCCTCCAGCGGCGCATCCTGCGGCGGATGCAGATCGTCTCGATCAACGATTTCTCCGCCTACCAGGATTACCTCGAGGTGCATCCCGATGAGTTCACGCAGCTGTTCAACACGATCCTGATCAACGTCACCGGGTTCTTCCGCGACCCGGCGACGTGGCAGTACGTCGCCGACGAGGTGATCCCGCCCATGCTCGCCGCCAAGGGACCGGACGATCCGGTGCGGGTCTGGAGCGCGGCGTGCGCCACGGGGGAAGAGGCTTACACCCTGGCGATGCTGCTGCTCGAAGCGCTGGGGCCGCAGGCGTTCGAGAAGCGCGTGAAGATCTTCGCCACCGACATCGATGACGACGCCCTGAACCATGCCCGCCAGGCCTCCTACACGCAGCAGCAGGTCGAGGGCGTTTCGCCCGAGCTGCGGGCGAAGTATTTCGAGCAGTCCGGCGGCGAGCGCTACGTCTTCTCGCGCGAGTTCCGCAAGGCGCTGATCTTCGGCCGGCACGACCTGCTCCAGGACGCGCCGATCAGCCGCGTCGACCTGCTCACCTGCCGCAACGCGCTGATGTACTTCAACACCGAGGCGCAGGCCAAGGTGATGGCGCGCTTCCACTTCGCCCTGGCGGACGACGGGGTGCTGCTGCTGGGCAGGGCGGAGATGCTCTTCAGCCGGCTGGCGCTCTTCGCGCCGCTGGACCTGAAGATGCGGTCGTTCCTCAAGGTGCCGGCGCGCAACGCACGCGAGCGGCTGCTGGTGGCGACGCAGGCGGACGGCGACGCGGCGCTCATCCCGCCCCCGCCCGGCGGGGGCGCGGGCGAGGCGGCGGCGGCGGTCGACCACATGCGCCTCCGCGAGGCCGCCTTCAATAGCGACCCGGCGGCGCACGTCATTATCGACCCCGACGGCTACGTCGTGCTCATCAACAAGCAGGCGCGCCTGCTGTTCGACCTGTCCGGGCGCGACATCGGCCGCCCCGTGCAGGACCTGGAGTTGAGCTACCGACCGGTCGACCTCCGCTCCTGCATCGACCGCGCCCGCCAGACCACGCGCCCGGTGGAGCTGAAGGAGATCCCCTGGCCCATCCCGGGCGCCGGCGCGCCACGCTACCTGGACGTGCAGTGCCTGCCCATGTTCGACGGCGACGGCAAGCTGCTCGGCTTCAAGGCCACCTACCTCGACGTTACGCGCTACAAGCGGCTCCAGGAAGAGCTCCAGCAGTCGCACCAGGAGCTGGAGACGGCGTACGAGGAACTTCAATCCACCAATGAGGAGCGCGAGACCGCCAACGAGGAGCTGCAGTCCACCAACGAAGAGCTGGAGACGACCAACGAGGAGATCCAGTCGACCAACGAGGAGCTGGAGACGATGAACGAGGAGCTCCAGTCGACCAACGAGGAGCTCCAGGCGACCAACGACGAGCTGCGGCACCGCACGATCCAGCTGACGGAGGCCAATGCCTTCCTCAAGTCGATCCTGTCGAGCCTGCGCAGCGGCGTGGTGGTGGTGGACCGCGAGCTGCGCGTGCGGGGGTGGAACGAGGTGGCCGAGGATCTGTGGGGGCTGCGCGTCGACGAGGTGACCGGGAAGCACTTCCTGGAGCTGGACATCGGTCTGCCGGTCGAGCAACTGCGGCCCGGGATCCGCGCGGCGCTGGCGGGGGCGGCGGACGGGGCGCAGGTCGTCACCGCGCGCAACCGCCGCGGGCGCGAGTTCCGCTGCCGCGTCGCCTGCGTCCCAGCCGCCGCCGACGGGCAGGGCGTCTGGGGGGTGGTCCTCATCATGGAAGAGGAGACCCCCGCCGCGTGAGCCACCCGCCGCAGCCCAACCCCCGGGAAATGAACCAGCGGCTGGCGGCGCTCCGGCGGCAGGTGCTGCAATCGGCCAGCGCCGATCGGGCGGCGGGGGGGCCGTCGCTCGCGCGCGCGCAGGACGTCAGCACCGCCGTCGAGGAGATGCGCGTGATGCAGGAGGAGCTGCTGGCGCAGAACCAGGAGCTGCTCCACACCTACGAGGAGCTGGCGCGCGAGCGGCAGCGCTACCGCGAGCTGTTCGACTTCGCGCCCGACCCCTACCTGGTGACCAGCGCCGCCGGCATGATCACCGACGCCAACCGCTCCGCCGCGGCGGTGCTGGGGCTCTCGCACCGGCTGCTGCTGAACAAGCCGCTGTTCACCTTCATAGACCCGCGCGACCGCCAGCGGTTCCGCGCGGAGGTGCAGTCGCTGCACAAGGGCCCGGACGTTCGCCGCACGGCCCTTCGGATCCGCCCGCGGCACAAGGGCGCGCCCATCGACGCGGAGCTGGCCGCCGCCATCGAGCGCGACGCGCGCGGCGCCGTCGTGTCGGTTCGCTGGCTGATCCGCGACGTCACCCGCGTCACCGCCGCAAACGAGCAACTCAAGGAGTTCCACCGCCGCTTGCAGGCGCTGGCGGCGGAGGTGTCGACCGCGCAGGAACGCGAGCGACGCCGCATCGCCGTCGAGATCCACGACCGCATCAGCCAGACGCTGGCGATGGCCCGCCTGAAGGTCGCCGCTCTACAGAAGAGCGCTTCGCCCGACGTGCAGAAGCGGCTGAAGGGCGAGTTCGGGGAGGTGCTGGAATTGCTGGACCAGTCGCTGGAGGACACGCGCACGCTCACCTTCGAGCTGAGCCCGCCGATCCTCTACGAGCTGGGACTCACCGCCGCGCTGGAATGGCTGGCCGAGCAGGTGACGAAGCGTCACAAACTCAAGGTGGTCGTGGACAGCACGCTCCCGCCGGCGGCGTTGCACGACGACCTGCGCGTGCTGCTGTTCCACGGCGTCAACGAGCTGCTGGTCAACGTGGTGAAGCACGCCAAGGGGAGCGCCGTGCGCGTCTCGCTGCGCGAGGCGGGCGAGACGTTGCGGCTCACGGTCGCCGACGACGGGCAAGGCTTCGGTCCCGCCGTTGCGTCCGCTGGCGCCGACGGCGCCGACGGGCAGGCGGGGCCCGAGCGGCAGCGGACGTCCGGCGGCTTCGGGCTCTTCAGCCTCCGCACGCGACTGCAAGAGGTTGGCGGCAGTTTAGAGATTTCGTCCATTCCCGATCACGGCACCCGCGTTACACTCGTGGCGCCCCTTACCACCACGTCTAACCGCGCGGGAGAGGAAAATCATGGGAATGCGAATCCTGCTAGCTGATGACCACCAGATCGTTCGCGAGGGCCTGCGAACCCTGCTCAACCAGCACGACGACATGGAAGTGATCGGCGAGGCTGCCGACGGCCGCCGCGCCGTCGAGCTCGCCACCGAGCTCGCCCCGGACGTGGTCGTCATGGACGTTGGCATGCCCGGCCTGAACGGCATCGAGGCCACCCGCCAGATCTCGCTAAAGGGGCCGGAGACGACGGTGGTCGCCCTGTCGATGCACTCCGACCGCCGCTTCATGGGCGAGATGCTCAAGGCGGGCGCGAAGGGTTACCTGCTCAAGGATGGCGCGTTCGAGGAGCTGGCGACGGCGATCCGCTCGGTCTGCGACGACAAGGTCTACCTGAGCCCGAAGATCGCCGACGTGGTGGTCGACGACTACGTCCGTCGCCAGGGCCCCGCCGAGCCCGGCGCGTTTGCCAAGCTCACGCCGCGCGAGCGCGAGGTGCTCCAACTCATGGCCGAGGGCCGCGCGACCAAGGAGATCGCGATGGACCTGCGCGTGAGCATCAAAACCGTCGAGACCCACCGCCGGCAGATCATGGAGAAGCTCAACATCTACTCCGTCGCCGAGCTCACCAAGTACGCCATCCGCGAAGGCCTGACCTCGCTGGAGCAGTAGCAGCGGGGCAAGACTTGGAAAAGGGACTGAGGGACTGAGCGACTGAAGCGCCAAGACTTCGTTGCCTTAGTCCCTTAGTCTTTTAGTTCTTCAGTCACTCCGTCCCTTCACCGTACCCCCTCACACCTCTCCGCCCCGTCCTCGGCCATACCGACCGCGCAAAAAAGAAGACACCGGCATTTCTGCACGGTGTCTTCCGGAGGGGAGAAAATGCGCCGTTGCGCTAGCTTGCCAAGTTTTCCCAGATTATCGAGCCGGGCCACCGGCTGCCACTCTATTTCTTTCACAGGCCTTGCGGCGACGTTCGATAACACAACAAGGATCGGCATCGGCCCGCCCGCCGCTCCACAGAATTTTCCGGCACCGCGGCGGTTCGGTCACATCCCGCGCCGCCGGCGGAGGTTGGGCACATCGTCGCGCAGGGCCGTCACCGCCGCTTCCATGGCCGCCGTCGCCGCCTCTAAACCTTCCCGCGAGGTGTCGCCGCGGTCGAACTTCACCTCCGGCCCGAAGGCGATGCTCGCCCGCTGCGCGCTGACGAATGCCCGCACCATCTCCAGCCCGCGCTGCGTGCCGTCGAGGTAGACCGGGTAGACCGGCGCCTCGGTCTTGATCGCCATCAGCGCCACCCCGGTCTGGAACGGCAGCAGGTCGCGGGTCGGCGCGATGCGGCCCTCGGGGAAGATCCCGAGCAGTTGCTCGTTGTCCAGCGCCCGCAGCGCCGCGCGGGTGGCCGACGTGTCGCGACCGCTGCGCGTGACCGGGATGACGCCGACCACGTCCAGCAGCGACCGGATCACCGGCCGCTCGTAGTACTCCTTGGCCATCATCCAGGTGACGACGCGGTTGCAGATCCCCTGGATCAGGTGCGGGTCCAGCCCGCTGGTGTGGTTGCAGATCAGGATCGCGCGCCCGCGCGGCGGCAGGCGGCAGGGGGTGAGCACGTCGAGGCGGTGGAACATGCGCACGTAGGCCCGGTTCGCGCCGTGCAGCAGCCGCACGGCGACGGGGCGGGAGCGCGAGACTGAGGCGTTGTCGGGCCGCACGGGTGTATCGTTAGCACGCACAAACAAGAAGGCAACTCCCCGCTGCAGATCGCCGGCCGCGCACACGGCGTCGTCGGCTGACGGCAGACGGCTGACGGCTGACGGGTGGCGGCGGCGGCCGCGATGCCTCCAGCCTCGCGATGCCGACCGCCGGTGCGCTCCCGACCGGGCGCGGGCGCTGGTGCGCGCGGGGCGTCGGCGGTACCGTCGCTCTTGGTGATCATCGGCATTCTCAGCGACACGCATGACCGCGACGCCGCCATGGCCGCCGGGCTCAAGGTCCTGGGCGCGGCCGGCGCGGAATTCTACGTCCACTGCGGCGACATCGGCTCGCAGCGCTGCGTCGACCTGCTCGCCGGGCTGGCGTGCGCGTTCGTCTTCGGCAACACCGATTTCGACCGCGCCGCGCTGGCGCGCTACGCCGCCTCGATCGAGGTTCCGTGCTACGGGAACTTCGCTGACTTGGAATTGGCCGGGAACAAGGTGGCCGTCACCCACGGCGACGACTACCGCCTGAAGCAGCGCCTGCTATCGGACCAGAAGCACGACTACCTCCTCCAGGGCCACACCCACGTCGCCGCCGACGACCGCGTCGGGCGCACGAGAGTCATCAACCCCGGCGCCCTTCACCGCGCGACCCGCAAGACCGTCGCCTCGCTCGACACCGAGCGCGACGAGCTGCGGTTCCACGTCGTCTCCGCGTGACTCGCCTGCGGACGCGCCACGATTACCTCAGCCAAGCCCCGCAGAACGAGCGACCTGCAACGGTGGAGCAACGCGCAGGCGACTTCCCGCAATTCGCGTTCATCCGCGTTCATCCGCGTTCATCCGCGATTCCGCACCAGTTCGGCCGCGGTTGCGCCACTTCCCGCACACTCGCCGCGTTGGACCGTATAATCGACGGCCATGAGCGAAGCCCTCGGCATCCTGAGCTACGCCGGCCCGGCGCCGGTCGCGCGGCGGTCGTTCTTCGCCGCCTGCCGGCGCGTCCTGGTGACGGTGTTGCTCTTCGCGATCGTTCTGGTCGTCATCGCCGTCCGCGGCGCGTTGCTGCTCGGCGGCTACGCGTGCGTGCTGGCCGGCACGATCCTCCTGACCCTCGGCGGCCGGCGGAGCGCGCAGCGCAAGCTGGCGGACTGGCGCGGCTGCGCGGGGGAGCTGCTGCGGCTCTGGCTCGACGACATGATCCGCCCCTTGCGCCGCTGGCGGGCCCAGCGCCGCGCGGGCGCGGGCGCGATCGCGGGTGGGGGCTCGATCGGCGGCGCGGGCGGGATCGGGGGCGCGGGCGACGCGGTGCAACGCGCCTTGCCGGTCGGCTCCACGGTCGTCGTCGCGCCATGAAGAAGATCGTGATCACCGGAGCGCCCGGCTCGGGCAAGACCGTCATCACCGCGCGCCTCGCCGCCGCTCACCCGGAGCAATTCGCCATGGTGCCCGAGGCCGCCACGCAGGTGTACACGGCGCTGCGCACGCGCTGGGACCAGCTCGACCTCGCCGGCCGGCGCGACGCGCAGCGGCGCATGTACCGCCTGCAACTGGAGCAGGAGGAGCGCCTGTCGCGCCAGCACGCCGGCGGCGGGGCGCTGCTGCTGCTGCTGCTCGACCGCGGCACGGTCGACGGCTCGGCCTATTGGCCCGACGGGCCCGACGCTTTCTGGCGCGACGTCGACACCACGCGCGCCGCGGAACTGGCGCGGTACGACGCGGTGATCCTGCTCCAGACGTGCGCCGCGCTCGGGCTGTACGATGGCGACGCGTCCAACGCCTGCCGCTTCGAGGACGCCGACGCCGCCATCGCCGCCGGCGAGACGCTGCGGCAGTTGTGGGGCGACCACCCGCGCGTCCGCCACGTCGCCGCCTACCCGAAGCTCGACGACAAGGTCGACGCCGTGCGCGCCGCGATCGCCGATGTGCTACGCGCCCAGCCGTGACAGCCACGCGATCGCCGATGTGCTACGCGCCCAGCCGCCGTGACAGCCACGCCGACGTGCTACGCGCCCAGCCGCCGTGACAGCCACGCGTCGGTTTCCGCCGGCCGGCGGAAGCGCAGCACGCGCAGGTGGCGGCAGGCGTCGTCGCGGAGGATCCTCCGGTAGTCGCGGCGGTGCCGCCGCCACGACTGGACCACCCACAGCAGCAGCGAGTCGCGCGAGAGGAACGTGAGCCGCAGTGATTCGCGGTTGCCCGCCCACAGCGATTCGCGCCTGACGCTGCGGCGGACGCAGCGCACCAGCGCGCGGGTGAGGACGACGCTCATCGCGTAGTCGAGCCAGACGACGGTGTCGGCGCGGGCCAGCGCCAGGTCGCGGACCGCCGCGTAGTTCCCGTCCAGAACCCAGCGCTCGTGCGCGACGGCGCGGCCGACGCGCGCGCGGAAGGCCGGTTTCTCCGCCGGCGTCCAGTCCGGGCCCCAGTAGAGGGCGTCGAGCTCGACGTGCGGCGCGTTCATTCGCCGCGACAGCTCGCGCGCCAGCGTCGTCTTGCCGGAACCGGACGTGCCGAGGACCACCACCCGCCGCATCGCGCACCCCCCCGGCTGGAATTCACCGCTCGACGCTCCGCCGCCGCATCGCCCTCGCTCCCGCGGAGTCGCCGCCAGGATCACCGCTCGAGCTCCGCCGCCACCTCGTCCACCGCCGCGCGGAGCCGCGGCAGGTCGTCCGCCGCCGCCGCCGCCGCCGCCGCC
>DASQDR010000220.1:0-3222 GCA_035634055.1 Tepidisphaeraceae bacterium
CGGTGCCGGCGCGGGTGCCGGCGCGGGCGCGGCTGCGGGCGCCGCCGCCGCGGGCGCGGCATCGGGCGCGGCGTCCTGCGCGAACCCGTCGCTGGCCAAGAACACCGCCGCGACCAGCAGCCCGCCGAGCAGGATGACGCGGAACTTGGAATAACCTCGCATTCGGGTCCTTTCAGAAACTCAATCGCGCGCCGCCGACCGCGCTGCGATCGGCAGAGCAACTCACCGCGTCAGGTCCGTCGTCATCACGACCTTGAACTGCCCGCCGTTCTCCTTGGCGATCTGCCGGAGCACGTCCTCGCAGACCTTGCGGTCGCTGTCGGGCTGGTCCGGGCGGAAGAAGGCGATCGTGTTCACGCGCGTCTGCTTCGTCGCGTTCAGCCGCTTCACCTCGTTGATCACCGCGTCGTTGTCGTCGAACGCGCCGTCGGTCAGCAGGAAGATTAGTTGCGGCCTGAGCCCGAAGACCAGCTTGAGGCTCGGGATCGGATCGCTGTTGCTCTTGACCGTCAGCTCGCTGAGGAACTGGTACGCCCGGGTCTTGTTCGCCGGGTTGGCCACGACCATCTTGCCGTCGAGCGATTCGCCCTTGCCTTCCTGGAAGAAGACGATGTTGAACGCCTGCGTGGGGACCAGCACGTCGACCGCCTTGCGGAGCTCGATCTTGAGCAGCTCGAACTGCGGCCCGATCATGGAGCCCGAGGCGTCGCAGACGTAGGCGACGGCGCGTGCGTTTCCGCTGACGCCCATGAAGGGGCTGCGCGGCCCGCTGCCGCGCCCGCCGCCCGGCAGGCCGAAGGGCGCCGACGCGCCTTCCCCGCCGCCGGAGCCGACGCCCGCGCCCGTCCCCTTGCCCATCGTCTGCCCGGCGCCGATGCCGATCATGGTGTCGGCCGCGGTGTCGCCGGCGCCGCCGAGCACCGCCTGCTGGAGCGACTTGCTCGGCTGCTTGTTCCACCCCTCGCTGCGCGCGTCCTCCGGGACGAGGTCCGACGCCGCCGGTCGATTCGGGTCGCCGTCCAGGCCCGGGTTGGGGATGCCGCCCACGTCGCCGGCGACGATCGCGGCGTCCGGGACGATCACCTGCTCCTGGCTGACGGCGACCGCCTGCTTGTACGTGGTGAACGTGAGGATGCCCAGCACGATCAGCCCGATGTGGATCAGCAATGAGGTAACGATCGGCAGCGCGTTCTGGACCCACGGCTCCTGCCAGAAACCCAGCTCCGGCTCGACCGGCGCGGCCTCGTCGTACACCGGCGGATCGGCGTGCGGCGGTGGCGGCGGTGGCGGCGGAGCGGGTTGTAACTGCTGTTGACCGGCCATGGGCAAGAAACCGCGCGTGACTCCCGACCACCCCCCGGCGGGCGAAGCGACGACCGCGTCAAGCCTATCCGCCGCCGCCCGCGCCGGTCAACAAATTCCCCACCGAATCGGTCGGCTTACCCACCCGCACCCAAGTGCCTCCTCGCGCCGCGCCACCCCCCGCCCCAACTGACCACTAACCACTAGCAACTGACAACTGGCAACTAACAACTGGCAACTAACAACTGGCAACTCTCCTAAGTGTGATAATCCGCGTTAATCGTCACGTACTCTTTCGACAGATCGCACGTCCACACCGTCGCGCTTCCGGTGCCCGCGCGGCAGTCGAGGTCGACGATCACGTCCTTCGCGTTCAGCGACGCGCTCACCGCGGCGGCGTCGATCGGCAGCGGGCGGCCGGCGCGGAAGACGGGGGTGCCCTGGAGCGTCAGCGCGCAGCGGTCGGCGTCGAACGGGACGCCCGCGTAGCCGGCGGCGGAGACGATGCGGCCCCAGTTCGGGTCGTTGCCGTGCATCGCGCTCTTGACCAGCGGCGAACTGGCGATCGCCCGTGCCATCGCGCGGGCGGCGCCGGCGCTTGTGGCGCGGCGGACGGTGATGGCAACCACCCTCGTCGCCCCCTCGCCGTCCAGCGCGATCTGGTGGGCCAGCGACCGGCAGACTTCATCGAGCGCGTCGGCGAACGCGCGCGCGTCGCGTGCGGCGCCCACCGTCGCGCCCGACGCGCCGGAGGCGAGCAGGCAGGCGGTGTCGTTGGTGCTGGTGTGACCGTCGACCGTGACGGCGTTGAAGCTGGCGTCGGTCGCCTGCCCGAGCAGCTTGCGGAGCAGCGCGGGCGCGACCGCGGCGTCGGTCGTCAGGTACGCCAGCAGCGTCGCCTGCGGCGGGCCCTTGAGCGACATGCGCGGGCCGATCATTCCCGAGCCCTTGCAGACGCCCGCCAGCGTGACGGTCTGGCGGCCGATCTTGAAGCGCGCGGCGGCGGATTTTCGGACCAGATCGGTGGTGAGAATCGCGTCGGCGAACAGCAGCGCGTGCTCGCGCGATCGGCCGAGGTACTGCCCGGCCTCCACGATGCCGCGCTCGAGCTTGGGCATCGGCAGCGGGTGCCCGATGATGCCGGTGGACGACGGCAGGATATGCGCCCGCTTGGCCCCCGCGCCGGCGACGCTGGCGGCGATGTCGCACATGCGCAGGGCGTCGCGCTCTCCCTGCTTGCCGGTGCAGGCGTTGGCGTTGCCGGCGTTGACCACCACGCCGCGGAGCCGCCCCGACTTCACGTGCGCCCGCCCGACCTTGACCGGGGCGGCGAACACGCGGTTGGTGGTGAAGACCGCCGCCGCCGCCGCCAGGCCGTCCGCCAGCAGCAGCCCGACGTCGGGCGCGTGCTTCGACTTGATCCCGGCGTAAACCCCCGCGGCACGGAACCCGGCGGGCGAGAGCAGGTGCAGTTCGGGCATGTCCCTTCCTTCCAACGGCAGCAGCGGTCACAGCAAGCGCCGGCGCGCGGAAGGTATCCAACCGCATTGGGGCCGTCTAGCGCAGGGGCGGCCGACCACTAGGGGCATCCCTGTGCGATCGCCTCCGGCGCGGTGGCCGGAGGCGCCGATGCACGCGCGCAGCGAAGGAAGCGGGCGGACCTGGGCCGGGCGCGGGCGGCGCGTCGCCTGGCGGGGTCAAAGCAATCGGCCGGAACGGGCTGCCGTTCCGGCCGAGGGAATGCTCCCTTGTGGGCTTCTGCCCCGGTCGCGCCGTCGGACGTTACCGGCCGCGTCCCGCTTTCCGGGCGGGCTTGGCGGGGGCGGCGACCTTCTGCGGGCGGATGGGCTTGGCGGCGGCAGCGGCGGCGTGGCGGTCGGCGGCCTCGCGGGCGGCGACGGCCTGCTCCGCCTCCTTCTT
>DASQDR010000221.1:0-8928 GCA_035634055.1 Tepidisphaeraceae bacterium
GCCGGCGGCGGCGTGCTGGACCTGCCGGGGGCGCAGCCGGAAGCGGCGGCGCTGCTGGAGTCGATGGGCTACACCGTGGTCCCGGAGCCGGCGAGCCTGGGGCTGCTGGCGGTGGCTGCCATGGCCATGGGACGCCGACGCCGGCGGGGCGAGGGCCACTAGACTTTGTTATCCAAACCGGTCCGGCCCGCCCGGGTGGCGAGGCGGCCCGTTACGCGAAGACGCAGATACGGAGGCTGTCCATGTTCCGCTCTCGCAGCAAGCACGGTTTCACCCTGGTGGAACTGCTCGTGGTCATCGGGATCATTGCCGTGCTGGTCGGCATCCTGCTCCCCGCCCTCAGCCGCGCGCGGCAGCAGGCGCAGGCGGTGCAGTGCGCTTCAAACCTGAAGCAGCTCTACACCGCCATGGAGATGTATTCCAACATGTTCGACGGCTACATCATGCCAGCCAAGACCTACATCTCCGGCGGCGCCGGCGGCGCCAGCGCGTCGGACTACAACTGGTACGGCACCCAGGTGCTTGGAAGAATGTTCGGCATCAACTCCAGCAACCAGCAGGCCGTCCTCGACCGAATCGCCAAGCTGCTGGACTGCCCGTCCAACCTGCGCGAGCGTGACCCCGCCGGCGCGATCAAGTTCAGCGTCGACTACGTCTACAACAACAACCTCGGCGACACCCGCGGGCAGGACAAGGCGGACGTGGACTACCCGACCTACAAGCACTGGGCTTACTTCAAGAAGCGCAACCAGGTGCCGCAGAGCGTCGTGCTGGCGCTGGACAACTGGGACCCGGGATTCGTGCAGAAGGACGACGACCGCTTCGCCTCGCTGGAAGACCTGACCTGGAAGAAGCACTACGCCGGCAACGCCCATCGCGGCAACGCGAACGTCCTGTTCCACGATGGCACCGTCCGCAACATCAAGGCGTTCAACGTCCCCAAGGGCCGCGCCTGGCCGACGACGACGGGCGAGATGAAGCCGGAGTACACGCAACTGGCCGACTGGATGATCCGCGTGCCCAACCTCAACAGCGACAGCGCCACCACGATCGCCAACAATCGTTGGAAGAAGGGACGGGAGCTGCCGTTCTAACTCGGAACGGTTGCGCCCCCTGATCTGCACGCGTGCGTGCCCCGCGGGGCTGGCCGGCAGCGTGAATTGCTCCACCGGCGGCGCGGCTTGCAGCCAGGGCACGGCTTGCAGCCGACGCACGAACACCGTCCCTCCCGCGATCGCCCCGCCGTGTCGCGCCGGTACGAGCGCGGGCGGGAAACCGAGATGTTGGCATGAGTGGCGTTGCCGAAGTGAACATCGCGCTGGCGGGCATTGCCGGGTACGGCGACATCTACCTGCAGGCCCTGCTGGCGAAGCACGAGGCGGCGCGGGCGCCGATCGTGGGCGTGGTCGACACGGCGCCGCACCGCTGCCGCCGGCTGGTCGAGCTCCGCGAGTTGGGCATCCCGGTTTTCACGTCGCTCCGCGACCTCTTCGCGCGGGCGAGCGTGGAGGTGCTCATGGTCGCCACGCCCATCCACCTGCACGCCCCGCAGACGTGCTTCGCGCTGGAGCACGGCGCGAACGTGCTGTGCGAGAAGCCGGTGGCTGGCACCCTCCGCGACGCGACGCGCATGATCGACGCGGAGCGGCGGAGCGCGGGACGCTTCGTCTCCATCGGCTACCAGTGGTCGTTCAGCCGGTCGGTCCAGGCGCTCAAGCGGGACATCATCGCCGGGCTGCTTGGCCGCCCGATCCGGATGAAGTGCATGGCCTTCTTCCCGCGCACGGTGGACTACTTCCGCCGCAACGACTGGGCCGGGCGCACGCACATGCCGGGGGGCGAGGCGGTGTTCGACTCGCCGGTCAATAACGCTACCGCTCACTACCTGCACAACATGTTCTACCTGCTGGGCCGCACCCGCGAGACCAGCGCGATGCCGGCGACCGTGCAGGCGGAGCTGTACCGCGCCAACGACATCCAGAACTACGACACGGCCGCGGTCCGCAGCGTCACCGAGTGCGGCACCGAGCTGCTGTTCTACACCACGCATGCCGCCCCCACCCGCCAGGGCCCGCGCTGCCGGTACGAATTCGAGGACGCGGTGGTGGAGTACGACGCCGGGCACGTCGGCGGCGGCGAGTTCATCGCGCGCTTCCGCGACGGGCGGATCAGGAACTACGGGCAGCCGAACCTCGACCCGGGCGAGAAGATCTGGCAATCGGTCGACGCCGCCCGCACCGGCGACGCCGTCGCCTGCGGTATACCGGCGGCGATGGGCCACGCCCGCTGCGTCGCCGCCGCGCAGCACTCGTCGCCGGAGATTACCTCCTTCCCGCGGGCGATGAAGCAGACGCTGAGGAGCGACGGGTTGGACATGATCTGCATCGACGGGCTCGATCAGGCGCTGCGCGAGTGCTTCGAGCGCGCCATCCTGCCGGCCGAGCATCCGGGCGCGTGGTGGGCGCGGGCCGGGTCGCCGGTGCAGGCGATCGCGCCGCACGTGACCGTGGCGCGTCCCGCCGCTCCCGCCGTCGCCGCCCAATAGCACCGAGGGAACGCCATGATCTCAGCGGCGCGGGCGGCCCTGGTGACGCTGGCACTGATCGCCGCGCCGGCCGCGTCGTTCGCGGCGGACGTGCCCGCCTTCCCGGGCGCGGAGGGGTTCGGCGCTCGCGCCACCGGCGGGCGGGGCAAGCCGGTCTACGAGGTCACGAACTTGAACGACTCCGGGCCCGGCTCGCTGCGCGACGCCGTGAGCGAGGGGAACCGCACGATCATCTTCCGCGTTTCCGGCACGATCGAACTTGAGAAGCGGCTGACGGTCTCCAAGCCGAACATCACCCTCGCCGGCCAGACCGCGCCCGGCGATGGCATCTGCCTGCGCGGCAAAGAGCTGTTCATCGTCGACACCGACAACGTCATCGTCCGCTTCCTCCGCCTGCGCCCGGGCGACGAGCGAAAGGAGGAGCACGACGCGCTGAGCATCCGCAACTCCGGCAACGTCATTATCGACCACTGCTCCCTGAGCTGGTCCACCGACTCGCTCAACGACGTTACCCACGCCAGCGGCAACGTCACGGTGCAGTGGTGCATCCTGTCCGAGCCGCTGGACAACTCGGTGCACGTGAAGGGCGCGCACGGGTACGGCACCGGCTGGGACGGGCGGATCAAGGGGGGCGGTTCGTTTCACCACAACCTGATCGCCCACTGCCACAGCCGCGCGCCGCGGATCGGGTACTACAAGGAGGGGCGCGGCCTGATCGACTGCCGGAACAACGTGATCTACAACAGCGGCCCGAGCTACGGCGGTGAGACCGACGACTTGAACTTCGTCGCCAACTACTACCGCCCCGGGCCGCAGGACCTCCGCCGCAAAGGCGAGCTGTTCGCCATCTGGTCTGACGACGCGCGGATGCACGTGGCCGGGAACCTGTACGAGGGGGAGCCGGCGGTCGCCGCCGATAATGCCGCCGCCGTCACCTTCAACGCCGGCCGGACCGCCGGCGGCGAAGCGAAGCGCGGCGACGCCGCGACGTGTCTCGTTGGCAAGCCCTTCGACTGCCCCGCCGTCATCACCGACCCCGCCGAGCAGGCGTACCGCCGGGTGCTCGACGACGCCGGCGCCACGCTGCCGCGGCGCGACGTGGTCGACGCGCGCGTGCTCGCGGACGTGCGCAACCGCACCGGGCGGGTCATCAACTCGCAATCCGCCGTCGGCGGCTGGCCGAAACTGAATTCCGCCCCTCCGCCGCGCGACGCGGACCGCGATGGTATGCCCGACGACTGGGAGCGCGCCCGCGGCCTCGATCCCTCCAACTCGCAGGACGGCCCCACCCTGACCGCCGACGGCTACACGAACCTTGAGCACTACCTCAACCACCTGGCGACGCCCCCGGGCCGGTAGCCCCCGCGGAATGCCTGTCCGACCATGCTAACGCGACGAGCTACAGCGGCGCGCGGTTGGGTGTAGCGGCCAGTCTCGAAGCGATGTCGTCCTGAGCATACTCGCGAAGGATCTTGGGCAGGCGAGTCGCTCCTGATCCCGAGATCCCTCGCGAGTACGCTTCGGGATGACAGTACGCCAGTACGGTTCCGAATGATGGGGGTACGCTTCGGGATGACGCGCGCGAGTACGCTTCGGGATGACAGTGCGCGGGTACGGTTGGGATGGCAGTGCGCGGGACGGTTCGGGGACAGTGTGCGGGTACGGTTCGGGATGACGCGCGAGTACGCTCCCGGATGACGCAACTGCTGCTGCCGACGCTGCACGCGAACGCACCGCGCTTAACGCGCGGGAACGCCAAGGCCAATGCAAAACCACCCCGCGGCGGCGCCGCGGGGTGGTGGGTGATTGGCATCGAAAACCTCCGGGCGCCGCGCCCGCGAACACGGCCGGCGACGCGCGGCTGGATCGACTATTTGTTGATCACCGGCTTCTGCTCGGTCACCACCGTCGGCTGCGGGCCGGTGGAATCCTTGTTCATCGTGCCGGCGGACTTGATGGCGTTGTCCTTGTTCAGCGACTTGGCGGGCGCGGCCCGGCCCGGGGCGGCGGCGACGCCGGTGCCGCGCACCTGCGTCGGAAGGATCAGCACCTCGACCCGGCGGTTCTGCGCCTTGCCGGCGTCGGTCCCGTTGCTGGCGATCGGGCGCTGGTCGGCATAGCCGGTGCACGCTAAACGCTGGCTGCTCACGCGGTCGCTCATCAGCGCGTTGCCGACGGAGATCGCGCGGTGGGCCGACAGGTACCAGTTGTTCCGGTGCCCCGCCTGGATCGTCGCCGGGTTCACCACGTTGGTGTTGTCGGTGTGGCCGGCGACCATGAGCTCGTATCCGCTGGCGGTCGGGCTGTTGAGGATCTGGGCAAAGCGGCTGATGGCGGTCTTGGCCGCCGGCGTCACCTCCGCCGAGCCCGGGGCGAACGTCACGTCGCTCTTGAACTTGACGATGCCGCGGCCGGCGTCGAAGTCGACCAGGTCCGGGTTCTGCCGGGCAAACTCCGACAGCTCATTGGTGAGCTCGCGCGGCAGCGCGGAACCCGCGCCCACGCGGCTCATGGCCTCGGAGTACTTGCCGTTGAGCAGGTCGATCTGGCGCTGGAGCTCGGCGTTCTGGTTCGTCAGGTTCAGCACCATCGCGTCCTTCGACCCGGTGGTGTTGCCGATGGCGGCGAGCTGGCCCTTGTAGGCCTCCGCCTCGCGGCGCGCGCCGGTCGCCTCGTTTTGCGCCTGGCCGAGCTGCTCGGCATAGCGATCGCGGTCCATCTTCAGCGCGTTGTACTTTTCCTGGGATACGCAGCCGACGGTGAGAAGACCGAAGGCCGCCAGGGAGAGGATGCGGTGCGTCCGTGCCATTGTTTTCGCCTCCGTGCGATAGAGAGTGAGATGTCGTCGATTCCCGGGAGCGCGGCTTCGATCCGACTTCCCCGCCGGCAGCCCGCTCGCGCCCGCGCCGCCCGTTCTCGCCGGCGGCGCGCCGGAAACGTTCCGGAAGCCGTTGGCGTGCCCGCGGGCCGCGTGGACGCGCAAAGTGTGCCGTGGGATTCTGCAAATTCAAGTGCCGCGCGGCGGAAAAATTCAGGTTCCCGACCGGGGCGCGCCGATGTGGTCCGGTTCACGCCGGGGCGGGTGAGAACTATCATGCTTGTTGGAACTCGAAGCTAACCAGGTCGTAAAGAGGAGCGGATTTCGTGCCAATCTACGAATACACGTGCGGCGCCTGCCAGGCGCGGTTCGAACAGTTGCAGCGGTCGATGAGCAATCCCGCACCGGCCACGTGTCCGTCCTGCGGCTCGGAGCAGACGGCGCGGGCGCTGAGCGTGTTCGCCGTTGGCGCGGAGGGCGCGAAGTCCCCGGGATCCGCGTCCTCGGCCGCGCCGGGGATGTGCGGACGGTGCGGGGGCCCCGGCCCGTGCGCGTCGGGGTACTGAGGCGGGCGCGCGGATCCCGTCGCACCGGCAGACGTTTGCACGATGTCGTGCCGTGGGTAAGGTATGCGGGCGCGACCGTTGGGAGCCCCGCCATGCCGATTGAAAAGTGGTCGGAACAAGTCTCGATCGCCCGCCTCGGCGCCGACCCGGCGCTGAGCGATGATTTGCAGGCCCTGCTCGACCCCGCCCAGCACAAGGGAGGTGACGTCGTGCTGGACATGGGCGGCGTGAAGTACATCAACTCCTCGCACATCGCCCGCCTGCTCAAGCTGCGCAAGCGGACGGTGAACGACGGAAGCCGGCTGGTGCTGTGCGCGGTGGATCCGCAGGTGTGGACCGCCTTCCTGGTGACCGGCTTGGACAAGATCTTCGAGTTCACGGATTCGGTCCCCACCGCCCTGGCGACGCTGCAACTGGCGCAGCGGCCGTAGCGCGATGGCGCCGGGCCGCGCGCGTCTGCCTGCCGCCCGCCTGCCGTGCCCCGCAAAACTTCCCCATTCTCTCGCGGTTCGGCAGGACGTTTAGCCGGCCGCCCCACTTCGTGCTTGCCGGGCCCGCAGCCTCCTGCGCACCATGTCCACCATTGATCGGGCGCGGGTCCGTCGCGTGGGTGCGACGGTGCCGGCGAGCCCGGAGCGACGGCCAGACGGCGTCGCGAAATCGATCCACTCGATGACGACGAACGCGGCCGCGCCCGACGGAGCCGCCCGCGGCACGATCCTCGAGGGAAGAAACCCACCGGCTCGACCCGGGCCAGGGAGACGCGTGTCTTCCGACCGGGGAGGGCCGTTTTTTATTGGCAAAGCTCGCCGCCGCTCCCTCGCGCCGCGCTTGCCCGCGGGTACACTCCCGCCCATGCGATTACACGTTCAAGTCCGCGTGGCGACCTTGGCCTGCTTCGTCCTCATCGCGCCATTCGCCGCCCCGGCCGGCGGGGCGGCGCCGGCGACGCGTCCTACTGCGCCGGCGACCTCGCCCGGCGGCGCGCCGCAGGCGGGGAGCGAGAAACTCACCGTGCCCGGCGTCTTCTCCGTCGCCGCGCCGCAGGGATACGCGTGGCAGACCGCACAGGCGTTCGACCCGGCGACGGGCGGCGTCTACCTCGCCACCGCCCAGGGCGTCGCCAGCCGCCTCGTCGTCACCGCCGACGCCCGAAAGATCGACAAGGATCCCCAACGCATCAGCGCGCTCAAGGCCCACTTCAACGCCATGGCGCAGACCATGCAGAAGATGGGGCTGACGGACCTGAAGTTCCAGCAGCCCAAGCTTGAGGCGCCGATCCCGGAGCGCGTGGACTACTGGGTCAGCGGCTTGACGCCCGACGGCGCCCGCATGCACTTCTACGCCCAGACCGTGTTCGTCCAGCGCACGTACCAGGTGCAGGCGGCATCGCCCTCGGAAGAGGACGCGAAGAAGCTCATCGACAGCGCGAAGTCGCTACAGGAGCCAAAGTAGCTTCACCCCAGTAGCGGGCGGACGGCGTTCCGGTGCACGTCAGGCCAGGCGGAACAGCCGCGCCATTGGAAGTTGTCTGTAAGCTTCGCATGCGCCACGCCAGCAGGCGGAGCGCCGTCGTGCAAAGGACGCCCCGGCCGGCTTATCGTCAGCCGAGACGGGTCCGGCGGCGGCGGCCAACGTGGCTGCGAGGGCGGCCATCCGGGGCCGCCGCCTAAAGGACCGTGCTGTCGCGGGGGAACGGCGCAGGTCGCTATCATCGTGTCGCCCGACCGCGAGTTGCGTGCGGGCGCGTCGAGCATCGAAGTTGTGGCTGGCCGAGGGTCGCCGGGCGTGGTGCGGCGGCATACGATTTGCCAGTTGTGATTCCGAAGCGAACACCGGAGGTGAATCCTGGTCAAGACCGCTCCCGCGGCGCACGACGCCGCCCGTGAACAGCAGACCCGTCAGTTCGCCGTCGACGCCGCCCGCCTGGTGGCGCACACGCGCTGCCACAACGTCGTCCTGCTCGACGTGCGCGGGCTCTCGCCCGTGACCGATTACATGGTGCTGGCGACCGGCACCAGCCCGCGGCAGATGCGCAGCGTCTGCGACGAGCTCGCCGAGATGGCCGCCGAGCGCGGCGAGCGCCCGCTGGCGGACACCGGGATCGACGGCGAGTCGTGGATGCTGATCGACTTCTTCAACGTCGTCGTCCACGTTTTCAACCAGGAGTCGCGGTCGTTTTATGACCTGGACAACCTGTGGGGCGACGGGAAGCCGGTGGAGTGGGACGATGGCGCCCCGCCTGCCCCGACGCGGTGAACGCGATCGGTTCCGAATGAACTTTCGAGGGGCGACGTTCGCGTCGCCCCTCTTCTTTTGCGCGGGTGCGGTCGCCTAATCACGCACCGCTGTAGTGGGAATCACAACGCCAGCGGGCCCGGGCGAAATGGATCGGCCGGGCCCGCGGGGGTTGAGGTTGTGGTCGGCCGGCGACGTCAGTCGTAGTCGTCCGGGATCTCGTCGAGGTCGTGCCGGCGGGTCGGGCGGCGGGCGGTCGGCGTCGGCTCGATCGGCTCGTCATCGGCCAAGTGCTTGTCGGCCGAGCCGGTACGGGTCACGGGCGCTTCCGCCCGGGCCGTCGGGCGCTCCGCCGCGTCGTCTGTGGCGGCGGCCGACTTGGCGGGCGGGGTGCGCTTGGTGGCGCGGCGCGACGTTTTTGCCGTCGCCGCCCCGGCGGCCGCCGGCTTGCGCTTGGGCTTCTCCGCCGCCGCCTTCGAGGCAGCGGGCGTAGTCGCCTTACGCGCCGGGCGCCGCCTCTTCGGCGCCGGCTTTTCCGTGGGCTCCGCCTCCTCGGTCGGCTCCGCCTCTCCCTCCGCCGCGGGCGCGACGGGGGCTTCGGCGACCGGCTCCGGCTCGGCAACGGGCTCCGGCGCGCGGCTCGTTACGGGACCGGCTTCACGGGCATCATCGCGATCGTCGTCGTCGTCGTCGTCCGGTCCAAAGTCCGGCCCCGACGCCGCGGTCGCGGCGGCCACGTCTCCGCCGCGATCGTCCTGATC
>DASQDR010000222.1:0-8045 GCA_035634055.1 Tepidisphaeraceae bacterium
ATCGCCGCCGCGCCGTTTCCGCCACTTGGCCCTCAGTTGGGCCCGATCGACCTCATAGAACGAAGGAGCCGCCCGTGCCGACGATCGCCCGCCCGCTCACCTTGCTCTTGGGTCTCGCCCTGCTGCTCGCCGCCACCGGCGACGACGCGGCCATGAAGCTCGCAAAGCAGATCCACGCTGCCAGCGGCGGGCCGGACTGGGGCAAGGTCTCGCGCATCGGCTTCACCTTCAACGTCCACGAAGGGGACAAGCAGCTCGTCTCCGCGAAGCACGACTGGGACGTGCGCGGCCACGCCGACACCGTCACCTGGGACGGCAAGACCGTCACGGTGAAACTCGGCGAGAAGAACGAGACCGGTGACGCCAAGGCGGCCCACCAGCGCTGGACCAACGACTCCTATTGGCTGCTGATGCCGCTGAAGCTGCTCGACGGTGGCGTGAAGCTCGCGCACGGCGGCACGCAGTCGATCGACGGTCAGCCGTGCGAGGTGCTGAAGGTCAGCTTCGAGAACGTCGGCCTCACGCCGGGCGATCAGTACAACCTCTACGTCGACCCGCAGACCCACCTGGTCCGCGCGTGGGACTACATGCCCAGCGCGGACAAGAAGACCCGCGGCACGTGGGAAGCCTACGAGAAGTTCGGCCCGCTCACGCTCTCCACAAAGCACGACTTCGGCGGCAAGCGCATCACGTTCACCGACGTGAAGGTGACCACGGATTAGCGCTGCGATCGCCAAGGCAGGACGCCCCGCGACGCTTCGTCGCATGCGGGCTCATCCTGGCGTGGTGCGGACGGTGTCGAGGTAGACTTTGGCGGCCTCGAGCGTCTCCTTGGCGTTCCTGTACGTCACCCGGTCCAGCGCCGCGGCGTACGGCAGGAACGCCGCCCCCACGTGCTCTTCGCTGATCGTCACCTTGGCCGACGCGTCGGCGCGACCGAGGAAGAAGACGACGGTCTTCTTGATCAGCCCTTTGCGCTTGTCGCGGAAAAAGTACGCCATTTCGTGGCGGAAGCCGTCGTGAAGCGCGACGTCGGCAATGCCGGTTTCCTCCGCCAGCTCGCGCGTGGCCGCCTCGACGTCGGTCTCACCTTTTTCCACGTGGCCCTTGGGGTAGTCCCAGTACCGGCCATAATCCAACAACAGGAACTCCGCCTCGCCGCCGCCAGGTTTGACGCGGTAGACCAGCACACCGGCGGAACGTTCGGTGCGGGCGGGCATGGCGGGAGGGGTCGCGCGACGCGACGCGAAGTGGCGCGGCGCGACATGATCAGATGTGCCGGGCGTGGGAGCGATCCAAAGCAGCCGGCCGCAACGCGTGCAAGGAGAACGCGTCGCGGCCGGTGCTTACTACGCTGCGCGAGCGGTCCGCGGAAGGAAGCTTCCCGCCGCGCGCTCTGCTGCCGAACGTGCGGTTAGACCCGGTTGACCAGGCCGACGATCACCATGATCACCGCCAGGACCAGGAAGACGAACAGCAGGGTGCGGCCGATGCCGGCGCTCATCCCCGCGACGCCGCGTGCGCCAAGCACGTAAGCGACGATCGCGATGATGAAGAAGATGACGGCGATCCCGATAAGCCCGCCCGGAAGCCCCTGAGCCAGCAGGCCGGCGGTCGCGAGAGTCGTAAGCATGGCAGTTCTCCTGTTGCACAAGGACCCCGAGGCCCGCCAACGCGGCCGGCCACTTCTTTCGGAGTCTGTTGGCGCGTCCGAACGACTCGGACGTATCGGGGTAGTGCAATGGCTGTGCCAGTGCCCGCTGTCCGCCCCGGCAGCCCCTTCGCCCGCCCGCCGCCGCGAGGACGGTATGTCAAACCTGTCGCCGCACGCGATCATCGTCCGTGACGCGGGGGCGCGGGCGGCGACCACTGGCCCGCATGGCGACGCGCATCTCGGCCGGCGCAGCTTCACGTCTGGCGTCAGGTTGGGCACGCGTTAGGATGCCCCGCCGCGTGCCGTTGAACTTCGACTTTTCCACCCTCGCCGACCACCTCGGCCAGGTCCTTGCCCAAGCTGAGGCGGACCTGCGATTGGAGCAGGCGGTCTACGGGCTGGACGCCAAGGACGAGGTAACGCTGCACAAGCTGCTGGCCGACGGGCTGGCGCGGCACTACGCCGTCGCGCGCGAGGTTCACTATCCCGGCACCGCCGGCCGAAAGCTCACCCACCGGCAGCGGTGCGACCTGGTCCTTTCGCCACCCGGCCGGCCGCTGCGGCTCGATTCCGCCCCGCCGTCACTGTTCGACCCGCCCGAAGCGTGCGAGCCGCGCGAGGCGCTCTGGCTGGAGGTGAAGGTCGCCTACCAGTTTCGCGAAGGGGGCATCCGCCACGGCGGCTACGGCGCGCAGTGGCGCGGCGGGGTGGTCGAAGATTTGCGCAAGATGGACGCCGACGAGAAGATCCGCGAGGCCGGACTGGTCCTGATCGTCTTCAACGAGTCAGCCGACATCCTGGAGAAGGACCTGCAACTGTTCGAGGACGTGCTGGCGCAAAAGGAAGTGCTCGCCGGCTTCCGGCACGTCCGCAGCGTGCCGATCCTCGAGCGCATGGGACACAAGCTGTGCACGGCAGCGGTGTGGCCGACGATACAGAGATAGGAGACGCGGAACGCGGAAGGCTGGATGATGAACGTGGAGAGGCGGTCGGCTGGCGGCGCGCGGTCGCGGGCTTGCCGGGTCGCGCCTGACAGCGTCACATCGCGGCGCGGCCGAAGGCGGCGATGATGGCGTGGGCCATGCCGTAGCCGAGGGCGCTGCCGCCGAGCACGTCGCTGGGCCAGTGGGCGTCGAGCAGGTAACGCAGGGCGGCGCAGATGATCGCCAAAGCCCAGAAGATGGCGGCGCCATTGGGGTAGAAGCTGGCCAGGACCGCCGATAGCGCGACGGCGCAGGCGCTGTGGCTGGAGGGGAAGCTCTCGCGGTAGTTGGCGTGCTTCCACGTGGGGCCCAGGAACTTGCCGGCGTTCTCCCGCCCGGGCCGCACCCGCCCGAGCAGGCGCTTGAGCAGCGCGCAGCTCGCCGACGCCGCCAGCACGCCGGCGATGACGATGATCGGCTTGAGCCGCGGCTCCGGGTCCAGCCGCCAGACCAGCAGCGCCGCCACCGGCGTGCAGACCGACTGCCCGTACTGCGCCAGCCACCGCGACTCGCGCTTGATGTCTCCCTTGAAGTGCAGGTCCAGCGTGGTGGGGACGCGCGTCTGCTCGAGCATGAACAACAGCACGCACGCGACGAGCAAAACCGTGAGAACGCCCGGGTCCATCTGTAGGCGGAGGGTTGTAACGGCTCTGCCCGCAAACCGCTACGCGCCGGGCCGGTACGCCCGCGAAGCCTCTGGTTGCGGCGACCGGGTCGGGGCGGGGATCGACGATTATGAATTGGAGCTTGAACGGCCGCGCATCCGGCGCTCCGTTCAAGTTTCAATCTTCAACCGTCAGTCACCATCCCCCTCCCCTTGTCTCCCCCGCCGCCGCCCCTACCATGCCGGGCGGCGTGTCGCATCGGGCTCGGCTGATCTTGCTCATCCTCTCCGCCGCGGCGGTCTACCTGCTGGGGAACGACCGCGTCCCGCTCTGGGACCGCGACGAGCCGCGCAACGCGCAGGCGGCGCGGCAGATGTACCAGAGCGGCGACTGGGTTGTCCCGCGCTACCTCGACAAGGTCCGAACGGCCAAGCCCGTCCTCACCTACTGGTGCCAGGCGGGCGTGATGCACGCGATCGGCGACACGCCGTTCGCCGCCCGGCTGCCGTCCACGGTCTTCATGCTCCTGACGCTGACGGTGCTCGCCGTCGCGCTCACCCGCGCGACCGACCGCGAGCGCGCGTTCTGGACGGTCTTCATCCTCGCCACCAGCGCGATCGTCATCGCCTGGACCGCTAAAACCTCGCTGACGGATTCGGTGCAGTTGCTGTGGATCACGATCGCGCAGTTGTGCCTGTTCCGCGTCGTGCGCGGCGATGCGACCTGGCCGGTGGTCATCACGATGGCGCTGGCGATCGGCCTGGCGGGGCTGACCAAGGGGCCGGTGGTGCTGGGCGTGCTGGGGGCGACGGTGCTGGCGTGGGCGCTCCTCTCGTGGCTTGGACGCCCCGCCCGAGTGCTCGCGGCGCCGGCGGCAGACGTCGCCGCGAGGCTCCACGCCACAGAAGCGCCGCCCGCACGTCCGGGCCATCGAAGGAGCGCGGCCAAGGGCCTGGTCATCGGCGCGCTCAAGGGGATCGTCGCGCTGATGATCGTCGCTGCCGTCGTGGGTCCGTGGTTGTGGCTCGTCGAACGGCGCGCGCCCGGCTTCCTCGGCATCAGCGTCGCCAACGACGTCATCCGCCGGTCGCTCGAGCCGCTGGAGCAGCACTACGGGCCGCCCGGGTATTACGCGCTGGTGCTGTGGGGGATCTTCATGCCGTGGAGCGTGCTGCTGCCGCTGACGTTCGCGCTCGCCTGGCGGCACCGCGACGACGCGCGCGTGCGGTTCGCGCTATCGGCGGTGGTCGGGCCGTGGCTCTTGCTCGAAGCGGTGCGGACCAAGCTGCCGCACTACCTGCTGCCGGCCTTCCCGCCGCTGGCGTACCTGTTGGCCGACGCGATCGTCACCTGCCTGCGCGGGCAGGCGCGGGACCTGACCACGCGCGGCACCGTGTTCGCCGTCGGCGCGTGGGCGACGATCGTGGCGGCGCTGGGGCTGCTGCCGGCGCTGGCGGCGGCGCGGATGACCGACCTGCCGCGGGCGCCCGCCGTCGCCATCGCCGTCACCGGCGTGGCTTACGCGACGGTCGTCTTCTGGTTCTTCCTCGACCGCCAGCCGCGGCGCGGGCTAGTCGCCATGGGCGGCGGGATGATGGTCGTCATGGCGCTGATGTTTTCCTGGTACCTCCCCCGCGCGCGGTTCATGCAACTGAGCATGTCGCTGGCGGACGTGCTGAAGCAGCACGGCGGCGGCGGGCGCGACACCCCGCCGGGCGACGTGCAGATGATCGGGTATAAGGAGCCGAGCCTGGCCTTCTACCAGGGCGGCACGATCCGCGAGCAGCCGCAGAACGATTTCCTCCTCGCCCGCCCGCCCGGGCAGTGGCCGCGCTGGCTTGTGGTGCGAGAGGATGTCTGGGGCCGGATGCCACCGGACGTGCGGGCGCGCTGGGACGAGGTCGGGCAGCACCGGGGGCTCAACCTCGCCGACCGCGGCCGCGCGTGGACGGTCCACGTCCTCCGCCGCCGGCCGCTCTAAACTGACGAAAGCGACGCGCGCGACGCGATGGCCGGCGCCGGCAACATCCTCCGCAACCTGCTGGCCCACCCGCTGACGCGCGGCGCGGACCTGGACGACCCGCGCACCACCGCGCTGCGCCGGCAGATCATCCAGGACAAGCCGTTTTTGCGACGCATCTACCAGGAGTGGTACGCGCTGCTCGCCGCCGACGTTCCCCCCGGCGCGGGGCGCGTGCTGGAGCTGGGCTCGGGCGCGGGGTTCTTCAAGCAGCACGTGCCGGACGCGCTCACGTCGGAAATTTTTCCCTGCCCCGGGATCGACGTCGTGCTCGACGGCCTGCGCATGCCGCTGGCCGACGGCGCGCTGCGCGCGATCGTCATGACCGACGTCTTCCACCACCTGCCCGACGCCGGGCAATTCCTCCGCGAGGCGACGCGCTGCGTGCGCGGCGGCGGCGTGGTGGCGATGATCGAGCCGTGGGTGTCGGCGTGGTCCAAGCTGGTCTACACCCGGCTCCATCACGAGCCGTTCCGGCCCGACGCGCAATCGTGGGACTTCCCGACCACCGGCCCCCTCTCGGGCGCGAACGGGGCGCTGCCGTACATCGTCTTCCAGCGCGACCGCGCGCGGTTCGAGCGCGAGTTCCCGCAGTGGCAGATCGAGCGCGTCCGCCCGTTCATGGCGCTGCGCTACCTGGTGTCCGGCGGGGTCTCGATGCGGTCGCTGGCGCCGTCGCTGGCGTTCGCGCCGATCCGCGCGGCCGAAAACCTGCTCGGCGGCGCGGCGGCGATGTTCGCCCACGTCGTCATCCGCAGGCGCGATGACTGACCGGCGCCGCGGCGCGCCCTCACCACCGCGGGCCGTCGAATTCCGGGCCCATGTAGATGAAGGTCATGTTCTGGCAGATGACCACCCCGATCACCCACAGGCATCCGTATGCCACCCACCGCGCCCGCGCGGGCCAGCCCGAAAGCTCGGCTCCGATCGCGGCCATCATCAGCGGCATGTAGATCATCCAGGTGCGCGCCGTTTCACCCGGCAGCAGCCCGGTGAAGGCAATCGCAAGGAGTTGGAGCAGCGCCAGGAACGTCACGCGCTCCACCGGCCCGTGCGAAAAGATCCGCCAGACCCCGCGCCCCATCGCCGCGATTGCCATCGCCGCCAGCAGCGCGCCGACCCACCCGAGCCCGAGCGCGTAATCGAGCAGGTCAAACGGGATGTGCCGCGGGAACGGCCGGGCCAGGCCGACCATGTCGTGCCCCAGCGACGTCGTGATCTGAACGTAGGTGGCGACCGGGTCGAAGCCGGTGATCGCCCAGAGCAGCAGGTAGGCGATGCCGACGGAGGCGAACGCGGCGCCGCACGCGCCCATCGCCCAGGCGGTCCCGCGGCCGCGGGTGTCGCCGACGTGCAGGATCGTCTGCAGCGCCAGCACGACCCCGAGCGTGAGCAGCGTGTAGCTGGCGAACGACGCCAGCGCCAGCAGCAGCCCGAACGCCGCCGCCAGGAGCACGCCGCGCCCCAGCCGCTTCGCGTTCAGCGCCGCCGCCCACAGGCCGACCAGCCCGCAGGCGATGCTCACGTACGCCTGGTCGAACTGCGGCCAGAAGAGGACCAGCGATGGGGTGATCGCCATGAACGCCGCACCGCAGAAGGCGCCGTCGCGGCCGCAGCCGAGTTGGCGGAGCATCGCGTAGGTCGCCGGCCCGCCCAGCGCCGCCAGCAGCGCCATGATCGCCCCGCCCGCCGCCGCCGCCGCGTGGCCGGTGCCCAAGAGCTGGATCAATCCGTAGTAGTACAGCAGCAGCCCCGGCGGCTTGTAGCGCGCGTGGATGTGCAGCAGCGGCAGCACCTGCGGGTACTGCGAAAGCCAATCGGTTGCCGGGATGTTCGGCTGCTCGGCCAGCACCTTGGCATCGGCGAAGTAGTTGACGTTGGCGCTTTCCACCGCGTCCACCATCCGCCGCAGGTGCCCCGGCGGCTGCACCCACATCGCCGCCACCTGGAGCAGCAGCGTGGAGGCGGCGACCAGCGCCAGGCACCGCTTGATCCCCGCCCCGCGCGCGTGCAGCCATTGCGCCGCGGCGAACGGCGCGGCCGCGCAGAGCATCAGCGCATAGAGCGGCCACGCCGGCAGCCGCCGCCAGGACCACGTCCAGTAGTACGGCCCGTTGACGCCGCGCACGTGCGCCACGACCAGCGTCGCCATCACGGCCGCCAGCAGCACGACCAGCGCGAGCTTCCACCTCACCGCGCGCGGCGAGGCGGCCGCCGGCGGCGTCGCGTCGACGGGCGCGGGCAGAGCTACGGGCGGCGGCGGCGGCGCCGCCGCGGTGGTGGCGTCGGATATCCCCTTGAAGGGCATGGCCGGCATTATGGGAAACGGACGCAGCCGCGGTAGCGCCCGCGGGAGTGATAGCAGCTCGTTGTCGCGCGCCCGCCGACGCCTTCCCTCGGCCGATGGCCTCTTCTACGATGCACGCATGGCCCGGAAGAACCAACAGCCGCCGAAGACGTTCGAGGACGCGCTGGCGGAGCTGGAGCGCATCCTCGCCGACATCGAGGGCGGGGACGTGCCGCTGGAAGAGAGCCTGGTCAAGTACGAGCGCGGGCAGTTCCTCATCCAGCACTGCCGCGGCGTGCTGAACACCGCCGAGAAGCAGATCGAGCAGCTCAGCAAGTCGCCCGACGGTGAGCTGCGCAGCGAGCCGATGGCCCTCGCGGGCGGCGCGAACGACTTGTCGGATGATGACGACGCCGACGCTGACGAGGCGGCCGGCGACGATGACGACGACTCCACCTCCTGACGTTCACCGCGGTGACCACCCCCGCCCCCCATG
>DASQDR010000223.1:0-8775 GCA_035634055.1 Tepidisphaeraceae bacterium
CGCCGACGCCGCTGCCGCCGCCGGTGGTGGTGGCGCCGCCCGCGCCGCCTCCGCCCCCGCCGCCGCCGGAGCCCACTCCGGTTCCGCCGCCGCCCTCGCCGCCGGTGGTGGTAGCGCCGCCGGAGCCCGCGCCGGTGGCGACGGTCGCCAAGGTGCCGGTGCCGTCGCAGAAGCTGTGGGAGCAGCTCGATGCCCTGTCGAAGGAGCTCGACGCCGGCACCCGCCGCGGGACCGTCACCGTCGGCAGCGTGGCCGGGCTCAGCACCACGCTGCTCTCGGTCGGCTACGTGATCTGGTGCCTGCGCGGCGGGTCGCTGGTGGCGGTGCTGCTGACGACGCTGCCGCTGTGGCGCTGGCTCGACCCGCTCCCGGTGCTGGATCGAAGCGAGAAAGAACGCGAGAAGGACGAGAACGACGAGGACGAGAAGCGAATCCGGTCGATGATGGATTAATGCCGGACCTCCGCGCGGGCCAGCGGCCGGATGTTATCGGCCGCGCCGGCCCGTCGTTGCGGGGGCGTGTGAGGGAACGAGGGAAGGGTTATGAAGCGATTTTCCGCCGCGACGCGAATCAGCATCGGCATCACCTGCGTGACGCTCAGCCTCCTGCTGGCCGCGCAGGGGCTGGGGGTGATCCCCAGCCCGTCGGATGCCACGCTCAAGGGGCGCAAGGAGCTCTGCGAGTCGCTCGCCATCCACTGCTCGCTCGCCGCCCAGCGCGGCGAGGTCACCGAGATCGAGGCGACCACCAATGCCGTCGCCCAGCGCAACCCGGACCTGGTCTCGGTGGCGCTGCGGCAGGCGGACGGGAAGCTGATCGTCCGCGTCGGCGACCACGACGCCGCCTGGCGCAAGGCCGACCCCAAGCGCTCCACCCCTACGCACGTGCGCGTCCCGATCCTGGAGGACGACAAGCAGTGGGGAACGCTCGAGGTGGTCTTCAAGCCGCTCACCGGCGGCGGGATCATGAGGTGGGTGAGCGACCCGGTGCTCGGGCTGATCATCTTCATCGCCGTCGCCGGCTTCATCGGCTACGGGTTCTACCTGCGGCGGATGCTCAAGCACCTGGACCCGTCCGCCGTCGTCCCCGACCGCGTCAAGACGATGCTCAACACGCTGGCCGAAGGCGTGCTGGTGCTGGACCCCCAGGAGCGCGTGGTGCTGGCGAACGACGCCTTCGCCTCCACCGTCGGGCGCAGCACCGCCGACCTCCAGGGGCTGAAGGTCTCCGACCTCCAGTGGACCGCGCCGCAGTCCGACGAGCCGGTCGCCGAGCACCCTTGGACCACCGCCCTGCGCGAGGGCTCGACCCAGACCGGCGTGCGCCTGGGGATGAAGGACGAGGCGGACACCCCCCGCACCTTCCGCGTCAACTGCACCGCCATCCTCGGCGGCGACGGCAGCCGCCGCGGCGCGCTGGCGACCTTTGACGACGTCACCACCATCGAGGAGAAGTCCGCGCGCCTGCGCCAGATGCTCGAGATGCTCCAGCAGTCGCGCGACGAGATCAACCGCCAGAACCAGGAGCTCCAGCAGCTCGCCACCACCGACCCGCTCACCGGCTGCATGAACCGCCGCAGCTTCTTCGCCGCCTTCGAGACCCAGTGGTCCAGCGCCAAGCGCTACACCCACCCGCTGGCGTGCATCATGGTGGACGTGGACCACTTCAAGAAGATCAACGACCGCCACGGGCACTCGACCGGCGACCAGGTGCTGCGGCACGTCGCCGAGCTGCTCCGCCAGCTCGCCCGCGACACCGACCTGGTCTGCCGTTACGGCGGCGAGGAGTTCGCCATCCTGCTGCCGATGATCAACGGCGAGGGCGTCCAGCTCGCCGCCGAGCGGTTCCGCAAGGGGATCGAGGCCAAGCCGATCGCCGGCATCAGCGTCACCGCCAGCGTCGGTTGCAGCGCCATCGAGTTCGACGCGCGCGACCCGCAGGCGCTGCTGGACCAGGCGGACAAGTCGCTCTACGCCGCCAAGCGCGGCGGGCGAAACCGCGTGGTGCGGTGGGACGCGCTGCCGGCGAACTTCGAGATCGAGAAGGTCAAGGAATCGCGCCCCGACGCGCCGCCCGCGCCGCCGACCGAGCGCGCCATGCCCATCCCCTTCCACGCCGTGACGGCGCTGATGAGCGCCCTGGCGCACCGCGACGCCGCCACCGCCGAACACTCCCAGCGCGTCGCCGACATCTGCGTCGCCACCGCCAAGGGGCTGATGAGCGTCAACGACTGCTTCCTGCTGGAAGTGGCCGCCATGCTGCACGACATCGGCAAGCTGGGCGTGCCCGACGCCATCCTGCTCAAGCCGGGCGCGCTGACCGAGGAAGAGTGGAAGGTGATGCGCACGCACGACCAGATGGGCGTGGAGATCATCTCCGCCGCCTTCGCCAGCGAGGCGCTGAGTGACATCGTCCGCACCCACCACGCGTGGTTCAGCGGCAACCCCGAGAACCCGGGGCTGCCCACCGGGCGCGACATCCCGATCGGCGCCCGCATCCTGACCATCGCCGACGCGTTCGACGCCATGGTCTCCGACCGCCCGTACCACCGCCCCAAGACGCGCGACATGGCCTTCGCGGAGCTGCGCCGCTGCTCGGGCAAGCAGTTCGACCCGGAGCTGGTCGAGCGGCTGATCACGGCGGTGCAGTCCAGCGACGCCACGCGCAACGCCAAGGCGCTCAGCGTCCCGCAGCAGACGGCGCTGCGCATCCGCCTGGAGATCGAGCGGCTGGCGTGCGCCCTGGACGACCGCGACCTGACGATGCTGTCGGCAATGGCAAACCGCATCGCGGCAGTCGCCACCAAGGACGGGCTGCCGCAGATCGCCGACGTCGCCACCACGCTGGAGAAAACGGCGGCCGGGCAGGCGGAGGCGGATCTCGAGGGCGTGCTGAAGCTGACCAACGAGCTGCTGCAACTCTGCCGCTCGCAGCAGAGCGTCGGCCCGGCGCGCATCTCCGGTCCGGCCCACTCGGCGAACGAGCCCGCCACCGCGACCGCCGCCGCTGCGCCCGCGGTTGCGACGGCACACGCGTCTTAGCGCAACCGTGCCCAGTGGCACGGTATTTCAACCCGTGTCCGAGGCATGGATAGCGCGCACCGGCGCCTGCCCGCGAGCCAACGCGGGTTGAAAGCCCGTGCCACGCAGAACGGCCTCGGACATCGTCAACATCGCCCCACCGGCGCCGCCGCGGCGGCGCGTATTTGTCCCCGGTCGGCCCGACCGCTACAGCCGCGCCACCTTCGCACCCGCCCGCGCACTTTGGTGCGCGGGCGGGTGCCTTTGGCGTGGCTGGGGTTCCTTTTCCAACGCTATACTCCGCCCCGCCGCAGCAGCTTGGATTTGCACCACCGGAGAATCGCGCGATGTTCCACGGGAACACGGACCGCTCCCGCCGCCCCCGCCGCCGCCACCATCGGCCCCGTCGCACCCCGCCGTCGCCCGCCGCCTTTGAGATCGTCGAGCCGCGCACGCTGCTGGCGACGTACTACGTCAGCCCCGCCGGCAACGACGCCGCCACCGGCACCTCGCCCACCGCCGCCTTCAAGACCATCGCCAAGGTCAACTCCCTGGACCTCAACCCGGGGGACAAGGTGCTGTTCCAAGGCGGGCAGACGTTCAACCCGCCGACCGTCGCCAGCGGGCACACGCTGAACCTGATCAGCTCCGACTCCGGCACCGCCGCCGACCCGGTCACCATCGGCTCCTACGGCACCGGCCGGGCCACGATCAACGCCGGCAACGTGACCGCGCTCAAGGCGACCAACGTTGCCGGGCTCGTCGTGCGCGACCTGAACTTCGTCGGCACGTGGGACGGGCTGTCGGGCACCGGCACCAGCACCTCCGACGGGCTGGTCTTCATCAGCAACCTGGCCAACAACGCCAAGATCAACCACGTGCGCGTCGACAACGTCGACGTCAGCCGCTTCAAGCTCACCGGCATCGCGGTGCGCGGGCAGAACGTCAAGGCGGGCTTCACCGACTTCCGCATCACCAACAGCGCGTCGCACGACAACGGCGACCACGCCATCACCTTCGACGCCGTCTTCGACCCTGCCTCCACCCTCTACGCCCACGCCAACGTCTACGTCGGCTGGACGAAGGTCTACAACAACGGCGGCCTGAAGGACCTCGGGCGCCACTCGGGCAACGGCATCATCCTCGGCGACGTCAACGGCGGCACCATCGAGCGCTGCCTCGCCTACAACAACGGCCAGAACTGCAACTCCCCCGCCGGCGGGCCGGTCGGCATCTGGGTTTGGGATTCCAACGCCGTCACCCTCCAGTACAACGAGAGCTACGGCAACCAGACCGGCGCCGGCAGCCTCGACGGCGGTGGGTTCGACCTCGACGGCGGATCCACCAACTGCATCGTCCAGTACAACTACTCCCACGACAACGACGGCGCGGGCATCCTCCTCTACCAGTTCTCCGGCGCCCGCGCGCACGGCGGCAACATCGTCCGTTACAACGTCAGCCAGAACGACGCCCGACAGGGCCTCTACGCCGGCATCAAGCTCGGCGGCGGCAGCGCGGTCAAGAACAACCAGATCTACGGCAACACCATCTACCTCACCCCGTCGGGCAACACCTCGATCGCCGGCATCAAGATCACGGGCATCGGCACCGGCAACACCTTCCGCAACAACATCGTCTACACCACCGGCGGGGTGCGCCTGCTCGACACCAACTCCGCCTACGCGACCGGCTCCGCGCTGTTCCAGGGCAACGCCTGGTACCCGTCCAACGGCGCGTTCGCCATCCGCTACGGCGGCACCAGCCACGCCGACCTCGCCGCCTGGCGCGCCGCCACCGGCCAGGAGAAGAACGGCACGGCCAACACCGGCACCTCGAGCAACCCCAACCTGGTCAGCCCCGGCGGCGGCGGGACGATCGGCGACGCCGCCAAGCTGCACACACTCACCGCCTACCAGCTCCTGGCCAGCTCGCCGGCGATCAACGGCGGCGTGAACCTCGCCTCGCTCGGCGTGAGCGCGGGCGCGCGCGATTACTTCGGCACGCCGACCTTCGCCGGCAGCACGTTTGACATCGGCGCGTTCGAGTGGTCCAACGCCGTCGCCGGCGCGAGCGGCAACGACACCTTTATCCTGCGCAAGAGCGCGACCGGGCGGATCGAGCTGTTCGTCAACGCCCCCTCCACCGCCGCCGCCCCCACCTATGTCTGGGCCGCCGGCGTGCTCAACTCGCTGTCGCTGGCGGGCAACGCGGGAGATGACGAGTTCACGCTCGACCTGACCAACGGCAGCCCGCTCCCCGCCGGCGGCGCGAGCTTCGACGGCGGCGCGCAGACCGTCGCCGACACCGTCAACGTGCTCGGCACCGCCGGCAAGGACACCATCGCCGTCACCGGCTCGGCCGTCACGCCGGGCGGCTCCGGCGCGTCGCTCAGCTACACCGGTGCCAACCGCGTCGTCGTCGACACCGGCGCCAGCGACGACCAACTGTTGTTCAACAACGTGACCGGCGTCTCGCTCACCTACGAACACGGGCTGGGCAATGACGCCCTGAGCGTCAACACCGGCACCTACACCTTCGCCGCCGCCGCCGCTGGCGACACCAGCAATTTGGCCGTCACCGTCGCCCCCGGCGCCAGCGCGATCTTCTCCGGGCCGCGCAAGCTGGCGGCGCTGAACGTCTCCGGCGTCGCCACCCTGGCGGCGGGCGGCGGATCGGTGCTCGTGACCAAGGCCCTCACCCTCAGCGGCGCCGGCCGGCTTGACGTGAACGACAACGCCGTGGTCATCGACTACGCCGCCGGCACGACGTCGCCCATCGGCTCGTTCAACGGCTCGGCCTACACCGGCATCGCCGGGCGCATCGCGCGCGGCACGTGGATGGCTTCGACCGGCATCGTCTCCACCGCCGCCGCCGCCAACGTCAAGCACCGCGCCCTCGGCACCGCCGAGGCGAGCGAGGTGCTCGCCTTCACCGGCTCGGCCACCACCGCGCTGTTCGCCGGGCACGCGGTCGACAAGACCAGCGTCATCCTCCGCTTCACCCTCCCCGGCGACGCCGACCTCAACGGCCGGGTCAACGGCGACGATTACTTCGTCATCGACAGCCAGGCCTACAACGCCGGCGCCAAGAGTTGGTCCAAGGCCGACTTCGACTACAACGGCAAGATCAACGGCGACGACTACTTCCTCATCGACTCCAACGTCAGCCAGACGCCCCTGCTCTGGTGACCGCGCCGCGCGGGCCGCGCCGGTCCATCTCCCGCGGTCGAGCAATCGCGCCGACGATGGTGCCGGTTGGTGTCGCGCCGCAGGAAGCGCCCAACCCGCGCCCGCTGCGCCGCGTCGGTTTCCCGTCGCCCAACCGCTGTGATCGCGCGCAATGAACTCGATCGACCCGCGCCACCGCGCTTCACGCCGCGACGGAAGTCGCGGATGTCTGCGCCCCCTCACCTCAACAACGGCGCAAACACCGTCACCATCACCACGATCACCACCACCCCCACCACGTCCAGCAGGATCCCGTAGCGCACCATGCGCCCGATCGGCACCAGCCCCGATCCGTACACGATCGCGTTGCACGGGGTCGACACCGGCAGCATGAAGCCCATGCTGGCGCCGAAGGTCGCGCCGAGCGCGGGTGGGAGCGGGTCGACACCCGCCCCTTGCGCGAGCGCGATCACCACCGGCACCACCATGTTCGCCGATGCCGTATTGCTCGTCGTCTCCGACAGCAGCACCGCCACCACGGTGGCGGCGATGAGCATCATCACCGGGCTGCCGGCGACCGGGAGCAGGCCGGTCAACCCTTCGCCGACCGCCTTCGCCAGGCCCGTCTTAAACGACAGCACGCCCAGCGCGAAGCCGCCGCCGTAGAGCAGGACGATGCCCCAGTCGATCTTTGCCGCCTCGTGCCAGTCGATCGCGCGCTCGCCGGGTTCGGTGCCGGGGAGCAGGAACAACAGCACCGCGCCGACCAGCGCCGCCACGCCCTCCGGCAGCAGCTCGATCAGCCGCTGGTAGGCCGGGCTCTGCTCGCCCCACGCGACGGCGACCACGCCCGGCGTCACCCACATGGCGGCCGTCGCCAAAAACGCGAGGGCGGTCGAGATTTCCCCGCGGCTCCACGCCCCCAGCCGCTGCCGCTCGCGCAGCAGCATCTCGTGGCTCCCCTCGATCTCCTTCACCCCCGCCCGGCACAGCACGCTCAGGTACGCGGCCAGCCAGAGGTAGAGCACGATCACCACCGGCACGCCGATGGCGCACCACTTGAAGAAGGAGAACTCGACGTTGAGCTGCGAGCGGATGTACCCCAGCCCGATCACGTTCGGTGGCGTTCCGATCGGCGTCGCCAGCCCGCCGATGGAGGCGGAGAAGCTGGTCATCAGCATCAGCCCGGTGGCGTACTTCCGGCTCACCGCCTGCCCGCCCGGGCGCTTCTCCTGCTCGAACAGGAACGTCAGGATCGACAGCCCGATGGCGTACATCATCGCGGTCGTAGCCGTGTTGCTGATCCAGGCGGAGATGAAGGCGGTGACCGCGCCGAAGGCGACCAGGATCCGCCCGGGCCGGGCGCCGATCCCCTTCATCGACAGCACCGCGAACGCCAGCCGCCGGTCCAGCCCGTGCAGGAAGATCGCCCGCGCCAGGATGAACGACCCGATGAACAGGAACATCAGCGGGTCAGCGAAGGGCGCGAACACCTCCCGCGCCGGCGCGACCCCCAATAACACGCAGGCGGCCGCGCCCGCCAGCGCCGTCACCGGCATGGGGATCGACTCCGTCAGCCAGAGCGTGACCACCGCCGCCATCACCGCCGCCAGCCGGTGCGCCTCCGGGCTCAGCCCCGGCACGGGCGCCAGCAGCACGGCCGCGAATGCGATCGGCGCCAGCACCAACCCCGCGCGCCGGCGGTAGCGCTCGAAGCGCTCCTCCGCCGGGCTGAGTTGTTCGCTGGGGATGAAAGTATCGGTCATGCGCGGTTGGATTGAGGTCCCCGCCATCACACCCGATCAAGCCCGCCAAGGAAAGCCGCCGGCAGGATCGCCCGCCCCGCCGGCCCATCTGGCCCCTCCCGCCGCGGCGGATTTTTCCGCCGACAACCGCAATTTCCGTTGCTAGCTTGCAGCCGGAACGGCGCCCCGGGCGCTGTAACGGGTGGCGCCGAACTGCGGTTGCGGAGAAGGAGAGCGAATGACGAAAACGAACCCAATTTCCGCCCGCGTAGCCGGGGGTGAACGTGCGGAACGAACCCAATTCGCGGCGCCGATCGCACGCGTCAAATCGTCAAAACGAACCCAATCCGCGTCCCGCCGCGAAGCGAAATGCGCGAAACGAACCCAATCGCCTCCCGCCGCGCAGCCAAATGCGCAAAACGAACCCAATCGTGCCCCGCCGCGAAGTGAAATGCGCAAAACGAACCCAATTTGCTCCGCGATCCGCACAACTCCCCCGCTCCCCCTCTGGCAAGCCGTTTGCGGACCCCTCCCCACCTCCGGCGCAGGAGCTGCCGGACTCAACCGAAGGAGATCACCATGGCCGTCCGCCTCAAACCCTTGAACGACCAAGTTATCGTCATCACCGGCGCCTCCAGCGGCATCGGCCTGACCACTGCCCGCATGGCGGCCAAGGAAGGCGCCAAGCTGGTCCTGGCGGCGCGGAACGAGGACGCGCTGCGGCAGGTGATGGACGAGATCAACGGCGCGGGCGGGCAGGCGATCTCGGTCGTCGCTGACGTCGGCAACGAGGAGAATGTCCGCCGCATCGCCGAGACCGCCATCGAGCGCTTCGGCGGGTTC
>DASQDR010000224.1:0-24431 GCA_035634055.1 Tepidisphaeraceae bacterium
GATCAGGACCGACGACGCGTCGACCGTCTTGCCGCCCCACAGTTTCGTCTGGGCGCCGCTGATCCCCAGCGCCGTCGATGCGGCCGAGACGCCCAGCGCCGTCAGCGGCTTGGCGCCGGCCGCGGCCGGCAGGGTGGTGACGATCCCGCTGCCGGTCCACGCCCCGCCCGCGCGGCCGGACTGCACCATCCCGGTGACGCCGGTGTACGCCGAGCCGTTCCACGACCCCAGCGGGCTGGCGCCGCCGGCGGGGTGGTCGATGATCAGGTCCTTGTCCTTCAGGTCCAGCGTGCCGCCGCCGTCGATCGACAGCCCGCCGATCTTCTGCGTCGCGCCGAGGATGGCGGTGGCGCCACCGGCGACCGAGAGAGCGAGCCCCGGCGAGGCGGCGGCGACGTCGCCAGCGAGCGTCATCGTGCCGAAGCTGGCGAAGAACTCCTTGTTGTTCACCAGGTAGAAGCGCGAGCCGGCCGCCGGCGAGAGCCACGTCGGCGGGCGCAGCATGCTGTGGATCACCGGCAGCAGCGAGTGGCGGTCGTACTTCGTCGAGGCGTTCCAATAGTCCTGCCCCAGCTCCCAGATCATCGCGCCGCCGTACCCGTTGTCGCGCACGAAAGCCATCTTCTTCTGGATCGTGGTGATGCCGTTGACGTACCACGTGACGCCGTTGGCATCGACAAACGAATCGACGTCCGGCGCCGGCGGCTGGCCGTGCAGGGCCTGGTACTCGTTGAAGAAGGCGGAGTAGGACTTGCTCTTGGTGTCCGACCAGCTCGTGCCCGAGCGCCCGTAGAACGGGGTGCCCATCAGCAGCTTGTGCTTCTCCACGCCGTAGTCCGACCACTGGATCAGGCCGTCGATCGACGCCTCGTAGGTGGAGTTGTTGGCGTAGTGAAAGTCGTAGCACATGACGTTGACCCAATCCATCTGATTGGTCGCCGCCACGGGGATCTCCTGCGTCCACGGGTTGGTTGCCGCCGTCAGCTTCAGCCCGTGCGGCGACGCGGCCGCGTAGAGGTCGTCGATGAGCAGGGCGTAGTTGGCGTGATTCGTGCCGGTGGCGGGCGGCTCCCAGTCGATGTCGACGCCGTCGAGGTTGCGGTCGAGGCAGTAGGTGACGATGTTTGCGGCGAACGCCGCCCGCGCCGCCGGGTCCGCCGCGACGGTGCCGAAGCTCTGCGGTCCGATCGTGATGCTCACGCCGACGCCCTTTGCGTGGGCGCCCGTTACCACCGTTGCCAAGTCGGCGTCGGGCACGGCGGCGCTATTAAGGGATCCGTCGGCGTTGACCTTGATCGCGAAATAGTTCAGGTGCGTGACCAGGCCGAAGTCCATCCGGGAAAACATCCCCTGGCGGTAGACCGGCAGGTAGCCGACGACCTTCTTCGAGGTGTCCGCGACCGACGCGCTCAGGCCGACGTCGTCCACGCGGAAGACGGTGGAAAGCGACCCGTTGGTGCTACCGTTGAACTGCACGCGAACGGTCTGCCCCTTGAGCGCGTCCGGCAGGGCGAACGACCACTTCACGTAGTCGTCGGACTTGTTCAGGTTTGAGAGCGACGCGACCGAGTGCAGCACGCTCGCGCCGCTCGCGCTGCGGACCTGCACCGACATCACGTCGTTCGGCGCCGACGTGGTGGTCTCGCTGGTGGTGATCTTGGTCCAGAAGCTCAGCTTCAGTGGCCCCGCGCCCGCCGGGATCGTCAACTGCTGGTGGAGCGAACCGGTCAGGTTGTTCCCGCCGCTGCCGGCGCTGGTGGAGAGGTAGGCGTAGCCCAGGCCGCTGTGGACGTTGCTGAAGCGCGAGTCGGCGAAGAAGCTCCCGCTGGTCCCCCAGCGTTCAGCAACGGCCGAGCCCTCGAAGCTGCCGTTGCGGATCAGCTCCGAGACGCTGAGGAGGGTGCGCGACTCCAGCGGCTCGATCTGGACCTGGCGGCCCCGCCGGCGCGGTAGTTGATCCACGGTGCTGCTCTCCTGCTGCTCCCGGCCCTGAACCGGGCAAATATACCACAGCGGGGGCCCAGTGTGAGAAGCAGGAAATATTGAGGGCGGTCTATGTGATCGCGCGATGGAGGCGGGGCCAATGCCATCCGTGGGCGCAGGGGCAGCCTGGGAACAACGGCGACGCCACCTTAGATCCGCTTCTGCCCGAACAGCTTGCCCGTGCCGGTCCCGGCGGAGGAGAGCGTTACGGCGTGGTAGCCCGCGGTCGGCGTCGTGAGCTTCCAACCCGCCACTGGCGCGACCCGCACCCGGTAGGTGCCGGCTGACAGGGCGGTGAACTTCCAGTTGCCGGCGCTGTCGGTGAGCACAGACTTCTCGGTGCTGTCCCACTGCCCGTCGCCGTCGCTGTCGATGAAGACGCGCCGGCCGGACAGGCCGCCCTCGCCGGCGTCCTTGATGCGGTCGCCGTCGAGGTCCTGGAAGACCGTGCCGGCGATCAGGATCTTCTGGGTCGAGCCGAAGTTCTTCCCGGTCGCGCTGGCGCCGTTGGAGAGGGTGAAGTCGTGGTAGGACGCCGACGGCGCCGTCCGCCGCCACCCGCTGGGCAGCACTTCGCGAACGCGGTAGCTGCCGGCTGCGAGCGTCTTGAAGCTGTAGTTGCCGGCCGGGTCGCTCAGCACGTACTTCTCGGCGGCGTCCCAGACGCCGTCCTTGTCGGCGTCGAGGAAGATCTTCCGGTTCGCCAGCCCGCCCTCGCCGGCCTCCTTGATCCCGTCGCCATCGAGGTCGTTCCACACCGTGCCGCTGATCAGTACCTTCCGCGTGTTGCCGAAGTGCTTGCCGGTGACGACCTGTGCGGACGAGAGCGTGACGTCGTAATAGTCCGAGGCCGGGCCGGTGCGCCGCCAGCCGGAACTGAGCACTTCCCGCACGCGGTGCGACCCCGCCGCGAGCCCGCCGAACTTGTAGTTGCCGGCCGAGTCGGTGCTGGCGGTCTTCTCACCCGAGTCCAGCACGCCATCCTTGTCGGCGTCGAGGAACACCTTCCAGTTCGCCAGCGCCACTTCGCCGGCATCTTTGACGCCGTCGGCGTCGAGGTCGTCGAAGACGTTTCCGGCGATCGACCCGGTGGCCGCCGGCTTGTAGGGCGTCAGGTCGTAGACGCGCACGCCCGCGCTGCCGGTGAGCAGCAGCCACCGCCCGTCGTCGCTGGCCGCCCCAGTGAAGGCGCGGCCGGACGTGACGTACGTGGAAACGTCGTCGGCGATCCCGAAGCTGAAGCGCACCGCGCCGTTGAGCGGGTTGACGGCAACGACCTTGTTCGCCGCGTCGTCCAGCGTGTAGAGCGTGCTGCCGTCGGGGTCGTAGCCGACGTTCATGCGGTACTGCGGCGCGGTGCGCAGCAGGACGAGCTTGTTGCTTACGAACCCTTCGCCCAGCGCGACCTCCGCACCGTTGGGGCTGACGGCCGCCGTGGTCGAACCGGCCGACCACTTCTCGGTCCAGGTGTTGCTGCCGGCGTCATAGACGGCGCCGGTGGAGGGGCTGCTGCCGTCGTCGCTGGACCAGAGCGTCGTGCGGCTCTTGCCGCGAACGACAAACCCGCCGTACAGGTTCGGCCCAGGCGTCGTGTACGCGTCGTTAGCCAGGTCGATGGCGCGGAGGGCGCCCCACTGCCCGTAGTGCCCGACCCACGCCTTGCCGTCCGCCACCACGACGTTCTTGGCCGAGTCATCGTAATTCAGCGTGTACGGCAGGTGCTTCACGGCGCCGGTGTCGATGGTGATCTTGTGCACCATGCTCGACCCGCCGGCCATGACGCCGTCGGCGACGTAGAGGAACTTGCCGTCGGGCGTGATGTCGCCGCCGCCGAGGTTCCCGCCGATGCCGGTCCAGGGCGCCAGCATCGCCTTGGTGTTCAGGTCGAACCGCAGGATGTTCCCGCCGCCAGACGGGACGTAGACCCGGTTGCGCGCGTGATCGAAGATCGCGCCCCCGGCCGAGGGCGTGCCGATCAGGTAAGGCCCGCTCAACAGCGTGCGCCGTTCGAGCGGTTCAACCGCCGGCCAAGCGGCGCGGGAGACGTTAGACGCGAGCGCGCGGACCGACATGCTCTACCTCTCATCCGTACCCGGCGTACGACCGCGCGAGCGCAACAACCCGTCGCGCGCGGGGCATCACCGGGATTTGTTGGCGATCGAAAAAGAGATGCTGCCCAAGCGAGATGCCCCGCACGCGAGCGCAACCAAAGTGCCCGCGCAGGCCCCTCCGAGGGCGAAGTCTACCCGCCCGATATGCGAAGACAAAGAGGAATGAGGGTCGGTTCCACCGCGGCCAGTGAGTCAGTGGCGCAACTCACGCTGGCAAAGCCTCCAAGCCAAATGATGCCGTGCATGCGCAAGCCAACTCACGTCGCCGCGCCCTCCGCCCGCACGTCACGGAGGGCGAGTGCGGCTACAACACGACACCGTGCCGGCCGATATTGCTGTCGATCAGGAAGTAATCGTCGCCGTTGATCTTGCCGTTGTAATCAAAGTCGCCGTTCCACCACCCCCAGGCGCTGGCGGACGCGATCTTGGAGTCGATGGCGAAGTAATCGTCCCCGTCGACCCGCCCGTTCAGGTCCGCGTCGCCGGCGAAGGTGTAGCTCACCAGGACCGTCGTGGCATCAACAGCAACGCCGTTCCACATCGCGGTTTGGGTGCCGCTGATGCCCATGGCATTCCCGGCCTCCCCGACTGCCAAAGTGGTTAGCCCGAGGAGCGCGCTCGGGTTCGAAGTGACAATTCCGGGCCCGTCCCAGGTCCCCTGGGCTGTTCGCCCGGTTCGGATCAACCCCGCGATCCCCGTGTACGCCGAGCCAGCGCGAGTGCCGAGCGGGCTGGCGCCGGCGTAGTCGACGATGAGGCCATGCTCGCCCAGATCGAGGCGGGCGCCGTTGGCGACAATGAGCGCGTTCGCTCGCAGTAGTGACTCAATACGTGCCGACCCGCCGACCACGTTGAGCGCCAACGTTCCGCCGGCCACGGTTGAGGCTGCGCGCAGCACGATCCCCTGGCCGGAGAGGTTCAGCACGTTGGCGCCCGCGCCGGCGTTGAAGGCGATGGGCGAGTAGGAGCCGGCGACCGTGAGCGTGTCGTTTCCGTCGCCAGCATCGAAGGTCACCACGTCGGCCGCGGCAGACGAGAGCACGTGGGACGGGAACGCGCCGACAGGGATGTTGTGGAAGATCTCGGTCGCCGCACCGTTGGCGGCGCGGCGGGCGACGAAGGTGTCCGCCGCCGCCGATCCGCGGATGAGCGGGGTCGCAACCGTGATCGCGCCCGCAGCATCACCGGCAAGCCCATTGCCGCTGGCGTCGGTGATGCCTGAGTTCGCGGCGTTCACCTTCAACAGGTAACGGCCCGCGAATTGTGTTAATCCAGTGAGGTTACCAAGGGTGTACGTAACGCCGTCGGTGGTGCTAAGCGTCTGCGCAGCGGTGAGCGTGTTGGCGCCACCCGCGGGGCCGAACGAGAAGTCGCCAAGGTCCACGCCGCTGACCGGTTCGGCGAAGCTGACGGAGATTGAATCGACGGCGCCGTCCGCCGTCGCGCTGCGCAGCGGCACCCGGATGCTCGGGAACGGCCACCCGCTGCTGATCCGCTCGACCGCCAGGCGAAACGCCGGCGCGAACACGGACGCTTTCTCTGCTTGGAGCGAGGCATTGGTCTGCCGCATCTGCCAATCCGCGTCCAGCATCGGGAACAGGACCGCCGGGGTGGTATCGGTCGGAAACCCGATCAGGTAGCTCGTGCCGCGAAGGAGCCAGCCGGCGTCCGTCTTCGTGATTGGCTGGCCTGACACGGTGTCCCAAAGCAGGTCGCCCGGCGCGAGGTTGGCGATGTCAGCGGCGCTGTTGAAAGGGCGCGCATCGTTGTAGAGGTTCTTCTGGTTCTGGGCCGCGACCTTCACCAGCGTTTCCTTCAGGACACCCAGGTCTTCCGCGACCTGAGCCAACTGGGCTGTCTGGAGGAAGATCGGCACCCATGGCTGGACGTTCTGTGACGCTTCGATGGCGATGTCCGCGCTGAGCTCGATCCACGCCTTCAAGGCTTCCCACATCGTGTCGTTGCTCAAGTTCTTGGCCGCGTCATCACTCTTGACGTACGCCTCAAGGGCTGAGCTGGCAGGAACGTCAAAGTGTGACAGCCCCAAGGCGTGTGAAATGACCTCGGTGAGAGCGTTGCTCGCCTGAAACTCGAGTTTTGCCTTGGCGATGTCAGCCGTGGTGGGCTGGTGCAAAGGCTCGCCGCTCAACAGAAGCCTGCCTTCGAGCAACTCGCAGAGCGGACGCGAACGCTTGGCAGCAAGCATGATGAGATCCTCAAAACAGAGGTGATCCGGGCGCGGGATAACGCGGCGTCTGGTCCCGATCACGAAGTCTGACGTTCTGCTCGACGAATTACAACTGGTCCGGGCAGGTGCACAGGCGGCGCGAACGTGCCGTGCGAAAACGAACGCGGGGCGACCTCCGTCGGAAGCCGCCCCGCATGGAAAACCGTTGGTTGTCAGCTCTTTGAGCTACATCCCCTTCGCCTTGGCCCGCACCTCGTCGATGTCGCCGACGTAGAGGAACGCCTGCTCGGGGAGGTCGTCGGCCTTGCCGTCGGTGATTTCTTCGAAGCTCCTGAGGGTGTCGGCGACCTTGGTGTAGACGCCCTTCTTGCCGGTGAACTGCTCGGCGACGAAGAATGGCTGGCTGAAGAAGCGCTCGATCTTTCGCGCGCGGCTGACGATCAGCTTGTCCTCCTCGCTCAGCTCGTCGACGCCCAGGATGGCAATGATGTCCTGGAGGTCGCGGTAGCGCTGGAGCATGTTCTGCACCTTGCGCGCCACGCGGTAGTGGTCCTCGCCGACGATCTGCGGGTCAAGGGCGCGGCTAGCCGAGGCGAGCGGGTCCACCGCGGGGTAGATCCCCTTGGAGGCGATGCTGCGCTCGAGGTAGATGAAGGCGTCCAGGTGGGCGAACGCATTGGCGGGCGCGGGGTCGGTGGGGTCGTCGGCGGGGACGTAGACCGCCTGCACCGACGTGATCGCGCCGTTCTTGGTGCTGGTGATGCGCTCCTGCAACTCGCCCATCTCCGTCGCCAGCGTGGGCTGGTAGCCGACGGCCGACGGCATGCGGCCGAGCAGGGCGGACACTTCCGAGCCGGCCTGCGTGAAGCGGAAGATGTTGTCGATGAACAGCAGCGTGTCGGCGCCGCTCTCGTCGCGGAAGTACTCCGCCATGGTCAGCGCGCTCAGCGCGACGCGCAGGCGCGCGCCCGGCGGCTCGTTCATCTGGCCGAAGACCATGACGGTCTGGTCGATGACGTGCTTGCCGGTGGAGCCGATCTCCGCCTCCTGCATTTCCAGCCAGAGATCGGTCCCCTCGCGGGTGCGCTCGCCGACGCCGGCGAAGACCGAGTAGCCGCCGTGCTGCTGGGCGATGCGCGCGATGAGCTCCTGGATGACGACGGTCTTGCCCAGCCCCGCGCCGCCGAACAACCCCGCCTTGCCGCCGCGGAGGAAGGGCGTCAGCAGGTCGATGACCTTGATGCCGGTCTCGAAGACCTCGGCCTTGGGGGTGAGGTCGGTGAAGGCGGGCGGATCGCGGTGGATCGGTCGGTGCCCGCCGCCGGCCGTGATCGGGCCGCGGTTGTCGATCGGCTCGCCGAGCAGGTTGAACACGCGTCCCAGCGTCTCCTTGCCGACCGGCACGGCCACGGGGGCGCCGGTGTCGGTGACGTCCATGCCGCGGCGCAGCCCGTCGGTCGAGCCGAGGGCGACCGCGCGGATGCGCCCGCCGCCAAGGTGCGAGGCGACCTCGCCGGTCAGTTGCCTGGCGTCGCCGCCCTGCCCGGAGCTGTGGCCCGGGATGCCGGCGTCGGTGCCGGCGGGGGTGCGGCCGATGTTGGCCGCGCCGTCACCGCCCATCGTGATCTTGATCGCGTTGTAAATCGCGGGCAGCGCGTCCTCGGGGAACTCGGCGTCGAAGGTGGAGCCGATCACCTGCGTGATCTTTCCGGTTGCGGGCATGGGACTGTCTTCCTCTCGTGTTCGCGCGACGTGGCCGCCGGCGCAACGGGCGCGCGGGCGCCAAGGGGACCGCGGATTGTACGAATCCTTCACAAACCCTCAAGCCGGCCCGCGGGAGGCGACGCGGAATGACCAGCGCTGCGCGAGGTGAGCGGGCGAGCGGGTGACAACGTGAGCCGGCTGCCTCGTGCCGCACGCTTCACCCCTCTGTCCCTCAGTCCCTTCCTCCCTCACTTCCTCACCGCCGCGATGGCGTAGAACGGCCGGCCTTCGCGCGCGTACTTCCGCTCGAAGTTGGTTCCAACGAACTCGCCTTCGCCAGCCGAGCCGGGGCGGTTGTAGTCGACGACCGAAAAGAGCGCGTCGGCGGCGCGGATCGTCGGCTCGATGTTTTCCTCCCAGTAGCCATTGTGATCCGTGACCACTTGAAGGCGCCCGCCCGCGGCCAGCGCGCGGTGGGCGACCGGCATGAACTTTTCCTGGATCAGGCGGCGCTTGTGGTGGCGGGCCTTGGGCCAGGGATCGGGAAAGTAGATGTGCAGCACGCTCAGGCTCTGCGGCGGGACGAATTCCTGGAGGAAGAACGACGCCTCCGCCCGCACCGTGCGGGCATTGGTGCACCCGTTGCGCCGCAGGCGATCGCTCGCGTACCGCCAGAACCACCGGGCCCACTCGATGCCGAAGAAGTTCACGTCGGGCCGCGCCTTCGCCTGCTCGGTGAGAAACGTGCCCTTGCCCATGCCGATCTCGAGTTCGACGGGGTTGGCGTTGCCGTAGAGTGCCGCCCAGTCCAGCGGCCGCGGGAGGGCGTCGGGGTCGAGCCCGATCGGCTCGGGGATCAGTTCGTTCTTGGTCTGCATCGTCAGGGCGGATTGTAGTCGAGGGGGAAGGATTGACCACGAAGGCACGACCGGACGGAGGCACGGAGGCACGAAGCGGCAGAGATCAAGCCGTACGCACATCCGCTTCATTCGTCACCGCTAAGATCGTGGGATGCCGACGTTGGATTTCGCGGTGACGGTGGCGGCGCCGCTGGCGCGGGTGTGGGCGTTTCACGAAGACGTTGTGGCGGCGCTGCCGGCGTTGTCTCCCGCGGGGGACGACGTGCGGGTGGAGTCGGCGGACGTGCCGGTGCGCGCGGGATCGCGCATTTGCATCAACGCCAGGGGGCCGCTGGGGCGCCGGATCCGGTGGGTGGCGCGCATCGTCGAACACGTGCCGCCGCACGCGGTGGTCTTCGGGGAAGAGGCGCGCTTCGTCGACGTGCAGGAGCGCGGGCCGTTCGCGTCGTGGCGGCACGAGCACGAGTTCGAGGCGGTGGATGCAAAGACCACGCGTTGCGTCGACCGCGTCACGTACCGCGTGCCGCTCGGGCCAATCGGTTGGATCGCCGACCTGTTGCTCGTCCGGCCGAAGCTGGTCGCGATGTTCCGTTATCGCCACGAGCAGCTTCGCCGGCTGCTCGGGAACGGCTAAGCGTGCCCGGGCCGGAGACGATGCGCACCGATTCGATGCCGAAGTTGAAGCCGCCGCCGGAATTCGTCACCACGCCGCCGGGCGCTCCTACGGCCGGAGCCCCGGGACGCCCATCGAGGCGCCGTACTCCGCCAGCAGTTGCTCGAGCGAGACGCCGAACGCTGCGGTCACCGCCTGCTCCGCCGGCACGTCGTCCTTGATGGCGTTGATGAACTTGACGTAGCCGGCCTTGTCCTTGCGGATCATGAACTCCGCCAGCGCGCGGGCGATGGGGTACTGGTAGCCGTCGATGTTGCGGTTCAGCTCGAAGAACCGAAGCAGCGGCTGGGCGCGTTTCAGCTCGCTGCGGGCCCGCGCGTCGTCGGACTGCCGGAGCCCCTCGTGGGGGACCAGTTGGAATGCCATCACCTCGGCCAGCCCCTCGTTCACCCACGACGGGACGTGAACCTTCGAGCGGTAGCGGTGGATGAACCCGTGGGTGGTCTCGTGCACCAGGAGGCGCGCGAAGTCCAGGTCGGTCGGGCTGCGGTAGAAGTCGATGATGACGCTGCCGTCGCCCAGCCCGTGGCAGAAGCCGCTGGCGGTGTCGCGCGTGTTCTTGAACGCCGCCAGCTCGAACTTCAGGAAATCGTCGCGGCTGAGGAAAACGATGATGAGCGCCTTGCCGCGCCAGATGTTGACGCCGGGCGGAATCGCGAACAGCTCCGCCAGCCGTGCGTACATGCGGTCGAGCAGTCCCGCCCAGCGGGCCGCCTCGGACTGCGGGAGGTTGGAGCAGAAGAGGAAGTACTGGGTTTCGTAGGGCGTGAGCTTGGCGGACGTGAGCGTCTGGTAGCGGTCGGCGCGCCGCTTCATGTCGTCGACGGCCGCCTTCATCTCATCGGGACCGAGGACCGGCCAGGCGGCGGGGCCGGTGGTGGCCGGAGCGGCGCCCGCGCCCGCCGGCGCGCTCGACCGCGTGGCGGGACCGACGCCCGGGGCGTCTGACGTCGCGCCCGTGCCGGCGGCACTGGCGCTCGCGCTCGTCGCGCTGGCCTTGGCGGTGTCGATCCGCCCGCGCAGCGACGCGTCGAGCCGCAGCGCCTTACCGAACGCCCGCTCCGCCAGCGCCGCGCCGCCGGGCGTCTTCAGCAGGTTCTCGCCCACCTGCGCCCACTGCGCGCCGGTGGCGGTCGGACCCAGCAGTTTTTCCGACAGCGCGAGCTGTGCCCGCGGCTGGACGTCGGTCCAGTCGAACGCCTGCGGCACGCCCGCCCCGGGGCGGAGGACCGCTAACGCGGCTCCGTCAAACGACACCAGTTGCCCGCGCGCGAACCCGCCCTTGCAGAGCGGGAGCGACACGGCCATCGGCGGCTCCACCTTCGTCGCCGCCAACGACGCGGGCGAACCAACGCACAGGAAGACGAAAACGGACGCCAGCAATGCGCGCATGAAGCACCCCACACCGCACGTACTGACGGGATGTTACTCGTGTTGGCGGGCGGCGGGAAAGGCGCTGGCGGAAGCGCGCTTGCCGAGGGACCTCGCGCCGGCGAACGGCCGCCCAACCCGACATCCTTTGCGAAGTACGCTCAGGATGACATCGCCACACTGGCCCCGGCGCGCAAGCGTTGAGCGGTCGAGCAAGGCGCGGGCGTCAAGGCTTCAGCCCGGCGACGCCGAGCGATTGGCCGTACGCCGCCAGGAGTTGTTCCGGCGTCACGCCGTACTTCGCCTGGAGCGCCTGGTCCCACGGGACGTTGTCCTTAATCGCGTTGAGGAACTCAACGTACCCCTGCTTGTTCTGGCGGATCATGAACTCCGTCAGCGTCCGCGCGACCGGGTACTGCCACGCGACGAGGCTCTCGGCGTCGAAGAACTTGCCGAGCGACTTGCGCGTCTGGAGGTCCTGCCGCGCGTCGGCCAGCGACGACTGCGCCAGCCCCTTGCGCGGGACCAGGTCGCTGGCGATCGCCTCCGCCAATCCCTCGTTCAGCCACGACGGGACCTCCACCGGCGAGCGGTAGCGGTGCAGGAAGCCGTGCACCGATTCGTGCACCAGCACGTGGGCGAAGTCGGCTTCGTTCGGCTGGCGGTAGAAGGCGATGTGCACCGCGCCGCTGCCGTACGCGTGGCACATCCCGGCGCTGCCGGCGGCGACCGTGTTGTGCATCTTCACCTCGAACTTGAGGTAGTCCTCCTCGCGCGAGAAGACGAAGACCAGCGCCTTGCCGTGCCAGATGTTTTCCGTCGGCGGCACGCCGAAGAGCTGCGCGAGACGCGCGTACATGCGGTCGAGCGTCATCACCAGCTTCTGCGCCTCGGACTGGCTGAGATCGGAGTAGACGAGGAAGTACGGCGTCTCGTGCGGCTGGAGGTTGATCGCCAGCGCCTGCCGCGATTGCTCGGCGAACGCCTTCAGCGCCCGCACGTTGGCGATCTGCTGCTCGGCCGACTGCTTCCCCCACGCGGCGGGGTCGACCGGCCCGACCTGCTGCGGGCCGATCACCTTCTTGTTCGGGTCGCGCGGGTCGAGCGGCCCGCGCGGTTGCGTCGTCGCCGTGCGCGGGTCGACGGCCGTCCCAATGGTCTCCGGCTTTCCGCCGCGCGGCTGCGTCGCGGCGCGGTCGGGCGACTGCGATCCCGCCTCCTTGCGCGCGGCGATCACCTTGTCCTTGTAGGTCGGGTCAAGGGTGACCGCCCTGCGGAACGCGCGCTCGGCCGGCCCGCGGCCGCCCGGCTGGCTCAGCATCTTCTTCCCGAGGTTGAGCCACGTGTCGGCGTTGTCCTGCGGCGCGCCCTTGCGCACCAGCCGCTCATGCAGATTCATCACCAGTTCCGGCGGCAGCTCGTCCCAAGAGACCTTGGCGGTCTGCTTCTGCGCGTCCATCAGCTCGAAGCCCGCCTCGTCGTAGGACGTGATCCGCCCGTCGAGCTCGGAGCGGTCGAGCTTCTGCACCTTCACGCGCTGCGGCGGATCGACCGTCGCGCCGCGCGCCGAGACGGCAGCGGAAGCGAGCAGCAGGATCCCGGCGATGGTGCGACTCCAGATGCGCATGTGGCGACCCTCGTGAACGAATCCGACGGTTCATCTTAGGCGCAACGGCGCGGACGCCAGTGCGCAAAGAGGCGGGATGAGCAAGCGGAGACCCGCCTCGCCCGCGGCCGCCGCTAAGCGCGCATCGCTTACCGCCCGGCGAGGGTCGGCGGGGGCTGGATCGCGTCGGGGCGGATCAGGTTCGACAGCGCCTGCGCGACCGTGTAGCGGTCGTACCCGTCGCGCGGGCACGGATTGGTCGCGCCGATCAGGCTGACGGCGACGCTGAACGCCAACAGCACGCCCGCCAGCACCCACGCCCCCGCCCCGTGCCGCCGGCGGAGCCACGCGCCGGACCAGAAGAGGGTCAGCGGCAGGAAGAGGATGAACGCCTGCGGCCCGAACATCGGGCCCGCGCCGATCAGCAGCACCAGCGCGCAGGCGACGACGACCGCGCCGGCGCCGACCAGCGTGGCCGTCGCCAGCACCTTGGTGGTCATGGGCCAGTGCCGGTGCATCACGGCGGCGACGCCGAGGATGCCGAAGATCAGCACCGGGAAGTGGCTGAGGATGCCGTGCTCGCCGAAGAGGGCGGCGGCAAGGCGCGCGAGGTTGCGCCCCAGCACCGCCCACCAGCCCGCCCCCGCGGGACCGAGATCGTCCATCTCGTCGGCCTCGGCGGCGGCGGCGGCATCGGCGGCGGTCGTGGCGACCAGGTCCGCGTGAAACCGCGGCGGCAGCAGGTCGCCCGTCACCGGCTTCACCAGCGCCCCGTGCAGCAGCAGCGGCCCCGCCGCCCCCAGCGCGTACAGCGCCAGCCCCGCGAGCTTCATCCGCGCCCGCCAGCGCATCGCGATGATCGTCGCCGCCATGAGGACGACGAACACGATCGCGGGCGGATAGATGGCCGCGGCAAGCATCGCGCACGCGCCAGCGGCGGCGAGCCATCCGCTGGTCGCGGTGGGACGCCTGGAAATCGCCACGTGCACGATGGCCGCCACCGACGCCAGCACCAGCGCCGCCGCGGGCGCTTGCGCGTTGAGCACGACACCGTAGCTGACGAACCCGCTCCCCAGCGCCACCGCCATGGCGAGCATCGCCCGCTTCTGCCGCGGCAGCTCGAACATGCGGCCCATGCGATAGATCAGGCCCGTCCCCGCCGCGACGGGGATGGTTACGCCGATCAACGTCAGCAGGTAGGCGACCAACGCCGGGTTGTTGGCGAACGTGAGGTCGAATCGCCGCATGACCGAGTAGGGCCCGGCGAGCAGCGCCGCCATCGTGGGTGGTTGGTCGCTGTAGACGTGATCGCCCCTGGTGATCAGGCCGCGCTGCGGCGCCAGCGGCGACTTGTCGATCGACAGGGTGCGGCGCTCGACCAGCGACTCGATCGTCGCCAGCCGCGCCAGCTCGTCGTCGGAGATCAGCCGCGGGTCCGGGTGGCGCAGCGGGCGCAGCAGCGGCAGGCAGATCAGCAGCACCACGATCGGCGCGCTCAGCGCCCAAGGCCGCACGTGCGGCTTGGCGGGCTGGCGGCGACGGAAGAGGTGCGCGACGTTCATACGCAAAGGGTGGCGAGCGGCGACGCAGCCACTACACATGACTGAGCGAGCGCGTCGGTCGGCGGCGCGAAATGAGGATCATCGCCGACGCAGCGGGTCGTACGCCTTGAGGAACTGCACGAAGTTGGTCAGCACGCGGTCGCCGAGGCGCGCATGGCGCGCGTAGAACTCCTTGGTGTCGTCTCGGATCTTCTGCTCTCCGTCGGTCCCCAGGACCTTGGTCACATCGTCCTTCCGATTGGCCAGGAGCGCCTCGATGCCGGCCTCGGTCATCTCGAAGTGGTACTGAAATCCGTACAGCCGCGACTTGAACCGGAACGCCTGGTTCTTGCACGCGCGCGTGGAGGAGATCAGGACGCTGCCGGTGGGCGGCGGCGGGGCGGGCGGCGGCGCGGGGTTCGGCGGGGCGGGCAGCTTGGGCAGATCGAAGGCGTCGAAGTGCCAGTGGAACATCGGCGCGCCCTCGTTCATCCCGAAGACCACCGGATCGGTCCCGCCGGGGAACGGGAACTGCACGCCTGCCCAGCCCACCTCGGGCATCGCCGTCGGCGGATCCTCCGGCTTGGCCCCGGGCTTCATGTTCGCGTAAACCTTGGCCCCGGCGGCATGTGCGATGAGCTGCGCCCCGAGGCAGATGCCGAGCGTCGGGCGGTCCAGCGCGATCATCCGCTTGAGCAGCTCGACCTCCCGGGCCAAGAACGGGAACTCCGGCTTTCCCACGTCCGCCACGCCCATCGGCCCGCCCAGAACCACCAGCACGCGCAGCTCGTCGAGGTCCGTTGGAACCTCGTCGCCCTTGTATAAGTGCCGGACGTCGCAGGGGATGCCGAAGTCTCGGAAGACCCCAACGATGCGCCCAGGCCCTTCGAAGGGGACGTGCTGAAGGATCACGGCGCTGCTCATGCGGGCGGAATGATCCCGCGGTGGCGGCAAGGTTGTCAAGGAAGCATATGGGCTGGTGCCAGGGATCCCATCCACCCGCCCGCCCTAACTCGCGCGGCCGCATCGGCTTCGGCCCGCGCCGAAGCCGCGGACCCGAGCTCACTTTATAAACGTCGTGCTCTGCGCGAATTACGCCAAGGGATTTCCGTTGGCGGCCGCCCTAACGCTTTGCTAACATTCTGGCGGCGTTTGGCGGTGCCTAAACCACCGCGGGGCAACTGGGGGCTCTGGCTGAGGGAAGCAGCCGTGAACACACAACCGAACCACATCTTGGAACGCGCCCGCCAGCGGCCGCCGCGCGGCGAGCCGGCGGCGGGCGGGAAAGCCGCGCCGGCGCTGCGGCAACGCATCGGGCTGCTCCGCCGCGAGGACCAGATCCTCGTCGAACTGGCGATGAGCGGCACCGCGTCGCGACGGCGGATGGGCGAGCTGCTGGGGCTCCAGCCCGGCACGGTCACCCGCCGCCTCCAGCGCCTCGCCGCCCGGCTGCACGACCCGATCGTCATCCGGCTGCTCGACCCGCGCTGCGGGCTGTCGCCGGAGCAACGCCAGATCGGCGCCGAGCACTTCCTCACCGGGCTGACCGTCGCCGAGCTGGCGGCGAAGCACGGGCTGTCGCGCGAGCGGGTGCGGGTGATCCTCGGCTTCCTCAGAGAATGGCACCGCGGCACCCGCGGCGCCGGCCCGCCGGCGGCCAACCCATCCAACGGCGACGCCCATCACTGAAAGCGCTCCCGCACGCTCGCGCACGCGAGCACGGGCACGCGCAGGTGACGCCCAAGATGAGCAACTCGCGCCGTGCCGACCCTTGCGCGCAGGAGGTGACCTTCAACCCGATGAAGGACCCGCGCAACACCTCGCCGGCTCAGTAGCGACCGGCTCAGCGACGAAAGGAGGCCGCTAAAACAACTTCCCCTGTTCGCTCGGCCGCTCGCCGGCCTCCGGTTTGAACGCGACGCGGAACCACTGCCGGCCGTCGCCGCCAAGGTCCGGGTAGATCTCGGCGAGCACCCGCCGCATCGCCGCCAGGGTCTCGAACCCATCGGCGCGGGCGTCGGCGTCGGTGAGCTGTTCTAGCCGCACCACGTCGACGTTTAAAATCGTCAACCACCCCACCCCAGGCGAATAGGCGCGGCCGCCCTCCCTCACGCGAGCCGACCGCCACCGCCGAACCGTCGTCCGCTTGGTCCCCTCGCGGATGGCCTCCCAGAAGCACTTCTTGAACAGGAGCTGTCCCATGCCCGCCCGTCCCACTAGAAGAGTTGTCCTCGTCGGACAGGATATCACGGCCCCCGCCGCGGTCGCGAGCGGCGGGACGATCCGCATCCGCAGCCAGAACGCCGCCACCGTCGCAATGTGGTTCGGGCTGGGCAAAGCGCCCAAGCCACCGCGGCGCGGCGGGCGAAACTGCAAGCGGCTCCCCGCGTCGCCCGCGGGCAACGCGCCCGCCGACGCGCCGCACCAAGTCCGCCTCCCGCTCGCCGCGGGAACCATCACCTTGATCACCGGACCGAGCGGCGCGGGCAAGTCCACGCTGCTCCGCGCGCTGCGCGAGCCGCGCCCCGCGCCAGGCGGCGCACAGCCAGATCCTTTGCCTCCCGCGCAGGGGGCTAAAGAATCGCGCGGCACATGCCCGAGCAAGGGCGACATCCAGCCGCGCAGCGTGTGTCCGCGCGACCGCCACATCCAGCCCCGCGACCAAGACCTCGTCTGGATCGACCTCGCCGCCATTGATCCGCCCGACGTGCCGATCGTCGACTGCTTCGGCGACGAACCGCTGACGGCGATCCTCAAGCGACTCGGGCACGTCGGCCTCGGGGAGGCGTGGAGCTACCTGCGCACGCCGCCCGAACTCAGCGAGGGCCAGCGCTTCCGCCTCAAGCTCGCGATGGCGATGTGCGAAGCCGCGCGAGTGGCGGCGTCACCCGGCCGCGGGCGCGCGATCCTGGTTTGCGACGAATTCGCTGCCGTGCTGGACCGCCTGACGGCCATGATCGTCGCCCGCTGCGTGCGCCGGGCAATCGCCGCGACCCCGCAGGCCGCCGCCGTTGTCGCGACGTCTCACGAGGACCTGCGCGTCGCGCTCGCGCCCGACGTCGTGGTCCACTGCGACTTCGGCACGGCGCGCGTGGAAGCGGGCGAGCGCCAGCGGGACTGACTTAGCCACAGATGGGGCACAGATGGGCACGGATGAGATCCAAGGAGGAAGGATGAAGGCGGAAGGATGAATGAGGGGAGTTCGCGCAACGCGTCGCCGCCACCGCCGCGGGCGGATTCACGCGAGCGCGGGGCGTTGGCCGAGTAGCACGCGGCGGCGCGTCTCATTGCCTCGTCACGGCGAGCGGCGCACCCAAAAACGATTGACTCGACCCGAAAGGAGGAGGTTGGAGGTAATTACCGGCGATTGATCGAGACCACACCACCCGCGGCGCGCCAGCGCCGCTCCTACCCGAAGCGCGACGCATCGGTCGGCGACGATCACCCCGTCAGCCGACCGCACCAGCGCCCGCGCTCACACCACCAGCGGGGGAAAAGGAGGCAACATCATGGTTGCACAGGCGGACTTTCTTCCGGGGCACTTCGTCATCGAAGCCGGAACCCTGAATGATTACCGCGCGCTAGCGCACCTGCACTACGCGCCGGGCGATCCAGCGACGCGCGCAGGCGTCTGGCGCGCAAGATACCTCGCATTCACCGAGCACGGCGAGGACCGACCGCGCGTCGGCGACCCGCCTTCAGCGGCGACCGCGCCGTCGGCCGGCGCCGGCTCAGGATCAGCGGCGAGCACGCTGTCGCCCGGCGCAGGCTCGGGCTCAGCGGCGAGCGCGCTGTCGCCCGGCGCAGGCGCATCGTGCCAGTGGCCGTTGTTCCTCGGGGACCCGCAGCTGAACGGCGGCTGCCCGCGGCCGCTGCGCGTCTCGTTTTCCATCGGCGGGTCGGAGCACCCGCTCAAACGGCCCCGCCGCGGCTCTCGCCGCGCGCCTGCCCCGCCGCCGGCGCCCGGCCAATTGGTGGCGGTCGCGGTCCTGTCCTACCCGACGCCACAACTGCGGGCGCGCGAGCGGGCGCTGGCGCTTGTCGGGCCGCGCTACGGAGCGAAGCTGGCGTTCGTCAATGCGCACGTGCGGACCATCTCGCGGGTGATCGTCCACCCGCAGTTCCGGTCCCTCGGCCTGGCCTCGGCGCTGGTTCGCTGCGTCCTGTTGAATTGCCCTGTTCGTTACGTCGAGGCGGTGGCGACGATGGGCGATGTACACCCCTTCTTCGAGCGCGCCGGCATGACGCGCATCCCACCGGCTGGCCAGGGGGAGGCGGCGTACTTCCTGTTCGATCGACTGTCGTGCAGTGACGACTCCAAGGACGCGGAGGACGCGAGGGGCACGACCGAAACCAGCGGTGCGACGCGTGCGACGGGCGTGACGAGCACGACGGGTGCGATGGGCTCCATCGCGGCGACGGGCAAGGGAGGTGTGCGATGAACGAGCTGACCGATCGGCAGGCGAAGTTCCTCGATGATTACGCGTTCGACCAGCGCACGATGGACGCGCTGCTGGAGGACCACGGCGTCTCGCCGCGCGAGCTGCGCGAGTGGCGGCGGTGCGCGGCGTTCCGCGAGACGTTGCAGGCGGTCGAGGAGTTCCACGACTTCCGCCGCGAGTGCGACATCCGAAAGGGAGCGTGGGAGCACGTGCGCCGCTCGCGGCAGGGCGTCGGCGGCGAGAACCGCGCGCTCGGCGTCCGCCAGGCTGCCGCCGGGCGCGACCTGGTCAACTGGGCGCGCAAGGTCGACCCGCACCTGGCGATGAAGCCGCGCACCAAGCCGTCCGCCGCCCCGGCCAACCCGATCCACCCGCGCTTCGCGCACGAGGCGCCGGTGCTGCTGGCGCGGATGGAAGCGCTGCACCAGCGGGCCGAGGCGGCAAGGCGGCAGCAGGCGCAGTCGCCGGCGGCGAACGGGTCGGCGCCCGCGCCGGCGGCGAACGGGTCGGCGCCCGCGCCGGTGGAGAAGGGGCCGGCGCAGTCGCCGCCGAGCAGCTGACCCCCCATCCTCCCTCTCCCCGGTGCGCCGGGGAGAGGGAGGCGTGCTGCGCGCGCGGAACCGAGCGCGCGTGCCCACTGTCCCGAAACCCTGCGGCGGGGGCGTTCGTCTCCCGCCCGATACCGCCGGCCGCGCGTTCGCGCGGGCGGCACACCTCGAAAGGAAAGGTGGCTCATGTCTATCGATCACGATCACCATGGCAAGGCTCACGACCCGCAGCGCGAGTTGGCGCGGAAGATGTTGACCACGCCGTGCACCGACGCCGATCACCTGCACGACTGGGTGAAGACGTTCCTCGGGCTCGACACGCCGCGGGAGGCGGTTTGCCCGGGGCACGATGCGCCGTTCGAGTACCTGAAGGCGGCGTACTTCGAGCCGGCGGGAGACCTGGTGGTTTGGGCGCCGCGCGGCGGCGGCAAGACGCGGCTCGGGGCGGCGGCAACGCTGCTCGACCTGCTCCACAAGCCGGGCGTCGAGGTGCGCATCCTCGGCGGGTCGCTCGAGCAGAGCCGGCGGATGTGGGAGCACCTGATGGCGGACGTCGAGCGCGCGGCGGCCGAGCAGGTCGCACGACGCGCGCCCGGCGTGCGGGCGTCGCAGGAAATCCGGCTGGCCAACGGCTCGCGTGCCGGCGTGCTCGCGCAGTCGCAGCGCGCGGTGCGCGGCCTGCGGGTCCAGAAGCTGCGCTGCGACGAGGTCGAGCTGTTCGACCCGGCCGTGTGGGAAGCGGCGCAGCTCGTGACGAAGAGTCAGGTTTCGGGGTTCGGGAATCGGGGTTCGGGTGAAGACACGGAATCAAACGCCGCTTCTTTGCCTGACCCGACACCCGACACCCGAAACCCGAAACCCGATGCCGAGCCCGAAACCCGAAACCCGAAACCCGACCCCTCCATCCGCGGCTGCGTCGAGGCGATCTCCACGCTGCACAAGCCGTGGGGGTTGATGAACGACGTGGTCGAGCGGGCGCGGCGCGAGGGGACGCGCATCATCAAGTGGTGCGTGCTCGAGGTGCTCCAGCGCTGCCCGGCCGACCGCGACTGCGCCGCCTGCGGGCTTCACGATGACTGCCACGGCGTGGCCAAGACGCGTTGCAACGGGTTCGTCTCGCTCGCCGACGTGCTGAACATCAAGCGCCGCGTGAGCAGGGAGGCGTGGGACAGCGAGGTGATGTGCCGCCGGCCGAACGTGAAGGGGAGGGTGTTTCCGTACTTCGACCGGGCGGTGCACGTGGTGGGGGAAGGGACGGAGGGGGAGGGGGAAGCGACGGAGCGACGGAGCGATGAAGCGACGAAGGGGGAGGCGGGGAGGCCGGACGCTGGCGTCGCCACGCACGCGTCAGCGTTCAGCACGCGCGACTCATCACCTGCGCGCGGCGAGATGCGGCTGGCGATGGACTTCGGGTTTGCCAACCCGTTCGTCTGCCTGTGGATCGTCAACGGCGACGACGGCGTGGTGCGCGTGGTGGACGAGTACGTGCAGCCGGGGCGGGTGCTGCACGAGCACGTGGCGGAGATTGAGCGACGGACGTCCCAGCCACCGCACTGGCCGCGGGCGCGGGTGGTGGCGTGCGACCCGGCGGGCGCGGGGCGCAACGAGCAGACGGCCGAGTCGAACATCGCCTACCTCAAGCGCTGCGGCTACGCCGTGCGCCACCGCGGTTCGCACATCCAAAACGGCCTGGAGCTGATCCGCCACGCGCTGCGTCCCGCGCTCGGCAAGCCGACCCTGCGCATCGACGCACGGTGCGAGCGCCTGATCCGGGCGATGGAGGCCTACCACTATCCCGAGACCGGGGGCGAGCTGCCGGTGAAGGACGGCGAGCACGATCACCTGATCGACGCGCTGAGGTATTTCTTCGTCAATCGCGCCGGCACCGCCGCGCGGGGAGGCGTGAGGTATTGAGCACGGGGGCGAGGGCAATGCGGGGCTACGCGTGAGGGATCTCGGGCAGGCAGGCAACTCGCTCGCCGTTCTGCGATCCCTCGCGCGTACGCCTCCGGATGACAACTCATCCGCTCGACGCGGCACCCGGCCACGTTTCGTGGCGGTCGAGCAGTGAAACCAGGCACTGGCCACTGGCCACTAGCCACTGACCACTTCTTAGCTACTCACCTGCGACTCCCGACGCCCCGCCGTCGCCGCCACGGCGGTCACGCTCCGGGCGAGCTGGTCGCGGTCGACCGGCTTGACCAGGTGCAGGTCGAAGCCGGCGCGGTAGGCGCGGTCGCGGTCCTCCGGTTGGCCGTAGCCGGTCAAGGCGATCAGGCGCACCGACGGGCCGAGCTGGGCGCGGATGCGGCGGGCGACCTCGTAGCCGTCGATGCCGGGCAACCCGACATCGACGAAGGCAACGTCCGGCGGCGCGGCGACGGCGGCGCTGACGCCGGCGGGACCGTCCTCGGCCACGTCCACCTGGTGACCCCAGATCTGCAACAGCCGCTGGAGCGCGCGGCGGGCGTCGGGCTGGTCCTCGATGATCAGGATGCGGCGGGCGTCGGGGTTGGGCTTGGGCGCGTGCTTGCCGTTGATCGCGCCCAGCTTGCCCCCGGCGGCGGGGGAGCTGGAGGAGGCGGCGGTGCGCCTCGCCGCGTCGGCGGCAGCAGGGGCGGGCGGTGTCACGCGCGCGGCTCCCGGGACGGGGCGCTGCGCCAACGGCAGGGTGATGACGAACTCGCTGCCGGCGCCCGCGCCGCCGCTGCGGGCCTCGACCTTTCCGTCGTGCATCTCGATCAACGAGCGGACCAGCGTCAGCCCGATTCCGAGCCCGCCCTGGGCGCGATCGAGGGCGCGGTCGGCCTGGGTGAACAGCTCGAAGACGCGCGGGAGCAGCTCGGGCGGGATGCCCATGCCGTTGTCACGCACCCGCAGCACGGCCTGCATCTCCCGGCCCGCGGAAACGGCGTTGTCGCCGGCGTCGGAGGTCGCGACCGAAAGAGAAATCTTCCCGCCCGGCGGCGTGTACTTGATGGCGTTGGTCAGCAGGTTGTTGATCACCTGCTCGAGCCGGACGGGGTCGGCGTCCACCACTACCGGATCGCACGCCACGTCCACCGACACCACGTGCCGCTGCGATCGGGCCGGGCCCTCGACCGCCTGCGCGGCGCGCTTGGCGAGGTCGCACAGGTCGACCGCGCGGCGCTGGAGCACGATCTTGCCGCTGGTGATGCGCGAGACGTCGAGCAGGTCGTCGACCAGGCGGGCGAGGTGGTCCGCCTGGCGGCGGATGATGCCGCGTTGTTCGGTTTCCAGGTCGTCGGCGGCGGGGCTGGCGGCGTCGATCACCGTCAGCGCGTTGCTGATCGCGCCCAGCGGGTTGCGCAGCTCGTGCCCGAGCATCGCCAGGAACTGGTCGCGCTGCTTGACGGCATGGCGGGTCTCGGCGAGCAGGTCTCGCACCTCGTACTGACGCCGGCGCGCCCGCAGCGCCGATTGCACCGCCGTCAGCAGCGTCAGGATGCGCGCCGGGCGCGGCAGGACGGTGACGTTCCCGCGCTGCTGGAGCACGTGCAGGCTCCCGGTGCCGCTCTCATCGGGCGCCGCGGCCAGGACCAGCACCGGGAGATCCGACCACGTGAGCTGCTCCCCGAGCGCCGCCAGCAGCAGGTTGACGCCGCCGTTGTCCAGCGCCTCCTCGGCCACCAGCACGGCGCCGGCGCCGCGGCGGACCTTGTCGCAGAGGTCGGCAATGTCGTGGCACGGCTCGCACGGCACGTGGGCGCGCTCCTGGAGCAGCGCGCACGCCAGCGGCATGTCGCGCCCGGTCGGGGCGAGCACCAGGACCAGCTCGTCGCGCGGGCTGGGCACGTCAACCGCCATCACCCTCCCTCAACATCGGCATCTCCTTCCCGGTGTAGGTCGGCACGCCGGTCAGCACGGCGTGGAAGTCCACCAGCGGCTCGCCGACGCGCAGCCCCTCGGGGGTGATGGCGAACTCGCGGATCGTCCGCTCGTGCGCGCCGGTGCGCTTCTTCATCACCGAGATCGCCTGGCGGATCGATCCCTGCGACTCGAAGTAGCGCAGCAGCAGCACCGAGTCCGAGAGGTAGCTCACGTCCAGCGGCGATTCCATCCGCCCCATCAGCCCGTGCTGGGCCATCACCAGGATCGACAGCACGCCCTTCTGCGACAGGTAGGTCAGCAGCTCGTGCATGTGGATGGTGAGGAAGCGCTCTTCCGGCATGGCGTTGAGGTAGCCGTTGAGGCTGTCGATGATCACCACGCGGGCGTGCTGGTTCTCGACCGCGTCGCGCACCAGGTTGGTGAACTCGCCCGGCGCCATGGCGGCGGGGTCGATCTGGCGGACGAGCAGCCGCCCGGCCTCGACCGCGCCGCGCAGGTTCATGCCGATGCCGGCCGAGCGGGTCATCATCGTCTCGACCGTCTCGTCGAACATGAAGATCGCCGCCCGCTCTCCGCGGTCCAGCGCGGCCGCCGCGAACTGCTGGCTGATCGAGCTCTTGCCCGCGCCGGCGGGGCCCATGATCAGCATGCTGGTCCCGCGGTCGATCCCGCCGCCGAGCAGCTTGTCCAGTCCGGGCAGCCCGCTGGGGAACGGCGTGTGCTTGGCGTCCCCCTTGTGCTCGGAGGCGACCAGGCGCGGGAAGATCCGCAGCCCGCCGCGGTCGATCTCGTAGTCGTGCCACCCGCCGCGGAACTTCACCCCGCGCACCTTCACCAGCCGCATCCGCCGCCGTTCCGCCCCGTACTCCGGCGCGTTTTGTTCCAGCTCGATCACGCCGTGCGCCACCGTGTGCGCCTGCGCCTCCTCGGTGTTGCTGAGGATGTCGTCCAGCAGCAGCACCGTGCAACTGCGGCCGATGAAGTGCTGCTTCAGCGCCAGGATCTGCCGGCGGAAGCGCAACGGGCTCTGGCTCAGCAGCCGCAGCTCCGACAGCGAGTCGATCACCACCCGCGCGGGCTTGACGCGGTCCACCTCCGCCAGCAGCACCTGCGTGATCTCGTTCAGCTCCACCTCCGACGGCAGGAAGAGCGTGTTCTGCTCGCCCGGGCGGTTCTGCTGCGCGGTCGAGAGCTCGAAGACCTCGATCCCTTCCAGCGTCCACCCGTGCGAGTGCGCCACCGTCGCCAGCTCGTCGCGCGTCTCCGACAGCGCGATGAAGAGCACGCGCTCGCCCCGGCGGGCGCCCTCGAAGAGGAACTGGAGCGCCAGCGTCGTCTTGCCGGTGCCGGGGTGCCCCTGGGCCAGGTAAAGTCGCTCGGGCGGCAGCCCGCCGTGGAGCAGGTCGTCCAGCCCCGCGATTCCGGTGCTGATGCGCAGGGATGTCTCGCGAGCGGCCACTCAAGCCCTCCGTGCCAGAAAAAGGGCGGCGACGAACCCTCCGCCGCCAGACCGAGAAATTATTACGCCCCAAAATGCTCAGGGAAATCGCCC
>DASQDR010000225.1:0-89833 GCA_035634055.1 Tepidisphaeraceae bacterium
AGCGCCACCTGCGGCGCTTCACCGCCCCCGGGGATGTCCAGCACGCTCGCCTGCGCGGGGCCCGTGCGAAGATCGTCGGTGGTCAGCTCCGCCAGCGCCGGGCCCGGCTTGACGCCGTTCTGCTTCCCCAGCGTGTACGCCAGCGCCATCGTCAACATCAGCGCGAACGCCGAGACGATGGCGGCGGTGTAGCTCATCTTGAAGGAGACGACCTGGCGGTCGGGGTCCAGCGACATCCCGATCCGCGGCAGCAGGAACGTCGGAAGCCGCCACGGCTCGCGCGGCGCGCGCTCGGCCCGCGGCGGGGGATCGTAGGCGGGAGCGGCGACGTCGGCGGCGGCGGCGGCGGCGGCGGACCGCTCGCGCCGGCGGAGCCAGCGCGGCAGCGACCACGACGTCCAACCCGACCCGTGCCGGGACGGGAATCGGTTATCGGAATGAATCACTTCGAACAGTGCAGCGGCGCTTCTTCGCCTGGCCATCCTTGACCTCGCCTTGCGTTACGGCAGCGGTGTGTGCCTGGTTCAGCCCCGTCGAACGGTGCGATCAATTCGTCCCGACGCGCTTCCGGCCGCGCCTCCGTGCGCCGCCGCGATCGTGCGTGACGAATTATCGGACGCGCCGCCGTTCCCATGTTCCCGCACGGGTGCCCGCGGCGGCGCTGCGGGCGTGAAACTACGCCGGGCGGGCAAATCGGTCAAGCGATTCGGCGCGTGACGACCTCGTATCGTACATCACAACCCGGAGCCCGTTTCGGGCGATAAAGGGAAGGAGAGCCATGCAGCGGCCCGTGATGAATCCCAGCTTCGTGTACGATTCCCCGTCCAAGGCCCGGGCCGCGCGCCCGTCGAGGCTCGCGTGGCTCTGGAAGGCGCTGAGGTTCGTCGGCCGGCTGCTGATGACCAGCCCCTTCGGCAAGCGACAGGCGTTCCGCAACGAGGAGGGGACGCACGCCGGGCGCGTCTTCCGCGCCCTCACCTACCGCCTGGCGTTCGTGCCGCTGCTGCTCGCCGGGTTCCTGGCGGCGATCGTGGCGGCGGCGACCCACCCGGGCCGCGCCAGCGGCGGCGTCGATCCGCTCTCGTTCGGCGTCTACTACGACCCGGTCAACTTCATCGCCGACGACGGCGCGCGGCTCGACGGCTGGCTCGTCCCCGTCCTGGACGCCAAGCGCGTGCTGGAGGAAAAGGACGCGACCCTCGGCAAGCGGTTCCCCGCCGTCGTGCTCGTGCACGATTTTGCCGGCTCGCGCCACCAACTGCTCCCGCTGCTGCAACCGATGCACGACTCGGGCTTCGTGGTGCTGGCGATCAACCTGCGCGGCGCGGCGTCGCTCTCGGGCGAGCCGCAGACCTTCGGCATCCGCGAGGCGCTGGACGTGAAGGCGGCCGTCGACATGCTCCGCCGCCGCGCTTACGTCGACCCGGAGAAGATCGCCCTCGTCGGCGTCGGCACCGGCGCCAACGCCTGCCTGATCGCCGCCGCCAAGGACAAGTCCATCGCGGCGATGGTGCTGGCGGACCCGGTGAGCAACTTCGACGACGCCTTCGCCGACCGCGTGGGCCGCGACCACAAGTGGCTCCCGCCGCTGCGCTCGCTGTTCCGCTGGACGTTCCAGGTCATGTACGGCGCCGACACCGGCGACCTGGCGATGGACAACTATCGCAACGTCATCGCCGAACGAAACGTCCTGCTCACCGACGGGCGGCAACGGCTGATGGAGGGGGCGCAGATCCGCGGCGTGCAGCAGTTCCTCACCAAGCACCTCACCGCCGAGGTCGCCTCCGTCAGGTAGCTCCGCCGATGTTGGGCTGACACGCGCTCGCAAGCGGAAGAACCACCAAATCACGAAGCACACGAAGCGGTCGCTCTCCTCATCCACCCCGTCGCCCGTCAGTCGCGGTCAGTCATGTGGATCAGCGGCGGAGCGCTTCGTGCGCTTCGCGACTTCGCGGTTGAACTGGTTTTGCGGGGGAGAAAAAAAAGCGGACCGGAGGGGAGCCACCACCTTCGGTCCGCTGTGATGAACGATCGTGTGCGGAAAAAGATAGCACACGTCTGTGAGTCGTCAATACATCATCTGAAACAAAATCGCGCGCCGCGCGAGTCGAACGTGCGCCGCTGCGCGAGGGGGCGCGAACGTGCTCATCTTCATCGGCGCACTGATGCCATCTTCATCACCCGGCGGTCGCGGGAGCGCGCATCTTCGTCACCTGATCGCGGCGCCCGTGCGGTCGCCGCCGCCGCCGACGACGCCGAACAACTCGCGCACCAGCGGCGCGAGCTGCGCCGCGAGCTTTTCGTCGCGCGCGGCGAAGATCAGGTTGGTCTTCAGCCACTCGATCGGGCTGCCGATGTCGTGACGCGCGCTGTCGAGCAGCACCGCGTGGACCGGCTCGCGCGACAGCAGCAGCTTGATCGCGTCGGTGAGCTGGATCTCGCCGCCCTTGCCCGGCCGGGTCTGCTCGATGCAGTCGAAGATCGCCGGCGTGAAAACGTATCGCGCGGCGACGGCGAAGCGGCTGGGCGCGTCGGCGAGCGGCGGCTTCTCCACGATCGTGTCGAGCCGCAGCACGCCCGGCCGGACCTCGGTGCCGCCAACGATGCCGTAGCGCTCCACCTTTTCCGCCGGCACCTGCTCGATGCCGATGACGGACGTGCCGAGCGCCCGGTGCGCGTCGACGAGCTGCCGGGCCGGCGCGCGGGTCGCGCCGCTGAAGATCGTGTCGCCCAGCATGCAGAGGAACGCGTCGCCGCCGACGAACGCCCGGGCGTGGCGGACGGCGTCGCCGAGGCCGCGCTGCTCGAGCTGGTCGACCGCCGCCACCCTCGTCTGCCGCATCAGCTCCGCGATCGACGCGAGCAGCGCCGCCTTCCCGCCAGCAAGCCGTTGCTCCAGCTCCGGGTTCGGCTGAAAGTGCCGCTCGACGGCGCGCTTGGCGGGCGAGGAGATCAGCAATACGTCGCCGGCGCCCGCGGCCGCGGCCTCTTCCACCACGTACTGGATCGTCGGCTTGTCCAGAACCGGCAGCAGCTCCTTCGGGACCGCCTTCGCCGCCGGCAGCATCCGCGTCCCCCAGCCGGCGGCGGGGATGACGGCCTTGGTAATCGGTTTGATGCCGGAGGCGGGGGGATCAACTTCACTCATGGCGGCGGATTGTCGGCGGTGCCGCGTCGATGTCCACCGGCCTCGGCGAAGAGGCCGCCGCATCACGCGACCCACCAACGCGACGAAGGCCCGGGGACGGTTGTCCCCGGGCCTTCGCACGCTGGTCTCATCGGGGCGGCGATACCATCGCCCGCTACTGCGCCGCGGCAGTGATGTTCGTCCCGAGCGGCGCCTCTTCCATGATGATGTTGTTGTAGCGAAGGAGCGTCCCCTTGGCCCGCTCCAGCCGGCTGAGGGCGACCTGGTAGCGCGAGACCGCCTGCGCCTCGGCGCGCTGCGACTCGGCGAGCTGCTGCTGGAGGTCGAGCTTGCGGTTGACGAATTCCGGGCTAAGCGACTCGTTCGCCCGCTCGCGCTCCTCGACCGCCGCCAGCGCGTCGGCGGCGGCGAAGCGGGCGGCGCGGAAGCCGGCGATCTCGGTGTACGACGTGTCCACCTCGCGGATGGCGGTCTTCACGTCCAGCGAGACCTGGTCCACCAACGCGCGGTACTGCTCGATCGCCTGGAGCCGCTGGAGCTGCGCCCGCTTCCAGATCGCGCGGGCGGCGCGGTTGCCGAGCGGGATCTCGAGTTGGAGGCCCAGCGTGTACTCCAGGTGCCCCCAGGTGTCGTCCTGCACGGCGTCGGTCCAGCTCCCGCCCAGGCCGGTCGTGCCGACCGAGCCGACGAAGTTGAGCTGCGGCCAGAGGTTGTTCTTCGCCACGTCCGCCGCCACCGCCGCGTTGTCCGCCCGGAGCTGCTGCTGCCCGAGCTCGAAGCGGTTCTCCATCGCGGTGTTGATCTGATCTTCCAGCGGGAACTGGATCTGATCCTCGATGGGGGTATCGCCGGCGAGGATGAGGGTGTTGCCGGCGACGGGGAGGTCCGGGTCGTTCATCAGCCGCTTGAGCTGGTCCGACAGGTTGCGCACCTGCGCCCGCGAGCGGATCAGCGCGGTGCGGCGCTGCTCGATCGAGGAGTTCGCCTGCGACATCTGCACCCGCCCGACGTCCTGGTTGCGGCGGTTGTACAGGATCTGGCCGGTGCCGAGGGTGCGGTTGAGCAGCTCCTCGAAGATGCGCACCTCGCGCTCGGCCTGCGCGAGGTTCCAGTAGGCTTCCTCGATGTCGCTGACGTTCTTCTCCAGCGCGTCGCGGAAGTCGAGCAGGCTGATCTTCTGGTTGTTGCGGTTGATGACGATACGGGCGCGATTGACGTCGGAGCCGAAGTCGCGGAGCAGCGGCTGGGTGATCTGGAGCGTCAGGTCGCTGGTCCAGAACGGGTTGACCGCGCCGGGGTTTGCGAGCTGGTTGAAGTCGGGGGCGCGGCGGGTGTAGCGCGGCTCGTAGCGCAGCTCGACGCGCCCGCCGCTCTCGAGGTCCTGCCGCACGCCGATCTGCCCGGAGTAGGTCCGGAAGTTCGTCTGCGACTCGGTGCCGACCGACGGGTTGTCCGGCGTCGGCGCCAGCACGCGGTCAATCGAATACTGGATGTTGGTGAAGAACGTCGGGTCGAAGCGCGCCTCCGCCTCGGTCACGCGCGTCTCGTCGATGGCGGGCTGGTAGCCGGCCACCTTGACGTCGGAGCTGTTGGCGACGGCGCGCTGGATAATCTCGCGCAGCGGCATGCGGACGACGCCCTCGGCAGCGGCGCCGATGGCGGGGCCGGTCGCCGGCGGGAGCATCGGGCGGTTGGTCGGCCGACCATCGTCGCCCGCCTGCGTATCCATGAACGGGCTTTGCAGCGTGGTCGGGAGCGGGCGCGGCTCGGTCAGCGGCTGGTCGAGGGCGGACTGCCGCTCCTTCGCCTGCATCGCGCGCGGGTTGAACGGGGCGTAATCTTCGTCGTAGTTGTGGCAGCCGACGGCCACCGCCGCCGCCAGCAGGGTCAGCGCCGTCAGGGTCTTCTTCCCGGTCACGGTGGTGGCGCTGGCGCGCGCACGTCGAACGGCCGCCACGATCGGGCGCTTCGGAAACATGGGCATCATCAAGACTCCATTCCTCCCGCAATCACTGGAGCCCCTCCTCCGGTGAGTGCCGATAATAAAAGAACCCCCGGCGCAACGCAAAAGACGCACGGGTTCGCGAGCGCGCGGGTCGAAGTTGTCGCGCGGCGGTGCGCCGAAGTTGCCGGCGCGACGTATCGGCGCGCGATCGCGACGCGCGTCGTCAGCGCCTGCCCGTCCGGCACATCCCGCCTGCCTTGCCGTCGCCGGCGCGGCAAATTCCCGCCGGTGATTCCGGTGACAGAGTGAGGAACGCCCGCAAAACCGCGGGTTGCCCGGCCGAGCCGCAGAGTAGCCGATCCCCTTCCGCCCGTTGCCGCGCACCGGGCGGTTTTGCTAAATTGATTCACATGCCCCCCACCGAGCCCGTTGGCCCCGAGAAGACGTTAGAGGAAATCGTGGAAGAGGTGGGCCTCTACCCGAAGGACGCCTTCGAGTTCATCCAGCAGGGGCTCGGGTACACGGTGAACAAGCTGCACGGGCAGGTGAAGGACCCGCACGTCAGCCGGCACGTCAGCGGCCGAGACCTGTCCGAGGGCTTGCGCGAATTCGCGCTCATGCGCTGGGGCCTGATGGCGCGCACGGTGCTGCACCGCTGGAACGTCCGCCGGACGATCGACTTCGGCCGGATCGTCTTCGCGCTGGTCGACAGCGGGTGGATGCAGAAGACCGACGACGACACGCTCGAGGACTTCCGCGACGTGTACGACTTCAAGACGGCCTTCGACGCGGGGTACCGGATCGAGAGCAAGGCATGACCCGCCCACCCGAGGCCGCGCCGTCGTCCCGTCCCAGTCAATCCAAACGCAAAGCAGAAGGATCGCCAAAAGGCACGGCGTCCAGCGACGCGCTCGCGGCCGCCGCCGCTCCGCGCCTGCTCAAGCCGCGCCGCGGGCTGTTCGTCCTTCTGTTAAGCGCGTGGGCAGTTTGGATCAGCGCGCTGGCGTGGATGTACTTCTCGACCCTCACCGCCAGACCCAGCGAGCAGGCGCCCGCGACGACGCTGCGCGCGGTTGCGTCGCGCTGAAGGCGACGGTGCCCCGCATCTACCGTGGCTTGTGCACCTTGCGCGAGCGTTCGCGGCCGCGAGCCGCTGTTCCGATTGTCTCTACGGCGTCCTCGATCCCAGCGCCTCCGCCGCGGGCGGCGCCGGCGGGGCGGTTGACGACGTGGAGGAGGTTGCCCGCTCCGCCCGCTCGCGCGTAGCCGGCGTCCCCTTCTCTTCCGCCCCCTCCCCCTCCAGCAGCTCTGCCGGCACCCGGCCGGGCGCGTCGGCGCGGTTCAGCGCACCGCGATAATCCCACGCGTAGGCGATGCCGGTCAGCATCAGTTCACCGACGACCGTCCACAGCCGCAGCACGAACCCCAGCAGCACGAGCAACCCCGCCAGCGCCGCCGGGTTGTCGAATTGGTCGCGCACGCGCTGCGGCAGGATCGCCTGCATGGTGGCCACGAAGACCAGCTCGCGCACGCCGATCCCGCCCGGCGCCCAGAACGCCAGGAACCCCGCGATCCACGCCAGGCAGTACGCGCCGGCCATCACCCACCACCAGGATCGGTAGAAGTGCAGCACCGGGTCGACGATCAGGTAGACCGCCGCGCTCTGCCAGACCAGCCCCAGCATCATCCAGAACAGCAGCCCGACCAGTTTTCGCCCGCGCAGCCGCTTGACGATCTCCGGCTTGCCGGCGCGCTTCAGCACCACGTTGGCGATGCCGTAGAAAACCTTGGGGTGCAGCACGAACGCCAGCAGCGGCACCAGCGCCAGCGCCAGGATCACCCACGGGCGGGCATCGGAGTGGCGCAGCATCTTCTGCCCGTACCAGAGCAGGCAGGTGGCGGCGACCAGCACGTTGGCGAAGAGGAAGATGCAGACCTCGAGCACCTGCGTGGTCGAGACGATCGACCCCGGCACGCCGTAAGGTCGGGTGAGGTAGACGCGCCCGACCACCTGCCAGATGGCCCCCGGCAGGTAGCGCGCCAGCTCCGACGTCGCCCAGATCCGCGCCGCCGAGCGGTGCGGGATGCGATAGCCGAACCCCTTGAGCGTCCGCCGCCAGCTCATGGCGCGGAAGACCAGCAGGAACGCCGCGAACATCGCGCTGGCGACGAAGAACCGCCAGAGCTCGAAGTTGCGCATCTGCTCGCTCACCTGCGGCCAGTTGTTGCGCAGCGGGCGGAGCATGATGGTGATGATCCAGACAGTGACCGCCACCGCCGCCAGGCGCTTCAGCCACGGCTTGGCGAACTTCCACCCCGCCTGCAGGCGGTGCTGGTGGTGGGGCGCCAGCTCGAGGATCTCATCCTGCGGCAGCGGCTCCAGCGGCGCCGGCCGACGCCGCGGCGGCAGCAGCTTCAAGCCCTTGCGCCGCAGCCACGGGCGGAACTTCCGCCGGAACCTCGGCAGCAGGTGCAGAAGCCCGTTCAAGAGCTTCAGCGACAGCCGCGTCACCAGCCACGTGATCAGGATCGCCAGCAGTGGCGTGAGGAAGAAGACGATCCGCTTGGGCGTGTAATCGGCGACGAGCTGGCGGATCGGCTCCTTGTAGCGCTCCCAGATGATCCACCAGGCGATCCCCGGAATGGCGATCGAGACGAACGCGGCCACGACGGCGAACGTCCGCTCCTCGATGTGCAGCCGCCGCCCGCGCAGGACCCGCGCGGTCAGCTTCCGCTTGCCGGGGAACGTCACCAGCGCAAACCCGATCAGGAAGATCGGCAGCCCGCCCGGCCCCGGCAGGACGATTCCCAGCGGCAGGGCGGCGAGGATCAGCACCCAACCGATGATGTTGCGGACGATGAACCAGGCGTAGTCCTGGAGGAATGCCCGCGCGTGGTCCAGAAAATCACGACGCCGCCCCGCGGTCGGGCCGTGCTGCGGATCGGGTTGCGGCGGAGGCACTTCTGGCATTCGGCTCACCCCCGATTCTAACAGGCTCCCCCCGTTCCGACACGCGCGCCCGTCGCAGGCCCACATCGCGTGAACCCTCGCACGCACGGGCGTCGTAGAAGCGGGAGGGAAGGAGGTCGAAGCGGAGGGGCGCGCGGAAGAGTCAAATCGCGAAAACGAACCCAATCCGGGAGGCGGTGCGATTCCACGAAACGAACCCAATTCTGGGGGAGGTGCGATTCGACGAAACGAAGCCAATTGTGGAGGAGGTGCGGTCCAACGAATGGTCAAATGCGCAAAACGAACCCAATTTTGGCAGGAGCAAGCGGGGCCGTGATGGACATCCACGCATGCCCACCGTTCGATCCGCAGATTTGACGGCGCGACGCCGCGCGGGAACGATCAGGTGGCATGAGCGAGCAAGGGATCGAGCTGCTCTTCCTCGGCACCGGCACCAGCGCCGGGATCCCGATGATCGGCTGCCACTGCGCGGTCTGTTCCAGCAGCGACGCGCGCGACAAGCGCACCCGCGCGTCGGTGGTCATCTCCTACGGCGCCACCCGCGTGCTGGTCGACACGACGCCGGAGCTGCGGCTCCAGTGCGTGGCGGGCGGCGTGGACGCGATCGACGCCATCGTCTTCACCCACGCCCACGCCGACCACATCATGGGCCTGGACGATGCCCGCCGGTTCAACGCGTTGCGCGGCGGGCCGCTGGACGTCTTCGTCGACGACCGCGCGTTCCAGACGCTGTCGCTCTGCTTCGGCTACGCCTTTAAGGAGCCGGACCCGGCGCAAAGGCTCTTCCGGCCGAACCTGGTCCGCCGCCGGATCGACGGGCCGTTTCAGGTCAACGGCGTCACCTGGACCCCGATCCCCCTGATGCACGGCGACCTGCCGGTCCTGGGCTTCCGCGTCGGCCGGCTCGCCTACTGCACGGACGTGAGCGGGATCCCCGAGCCGTCGTTCGAGCTGCTGCGCGACCTGGACGTGCTGGTCCTGGACGCCCTCCAGCACAAGCGGCACACGACGCACTTCTCCTTGGAACAAGCGATGGAGGCCGCCACCCGCATCGGCGCCCGCCAAACCCTCTTCACCCACGTCGCCCACGCCATGCCCCATGCCGAGACCAACCGCCTGCTCCCCGACCACATGCAGCTCGCCTTCGACGGCCAACGCGTCCGGGCGCGCCTCTGACCGGTGCGGATGCCGAGGGCGGGATGCGAGGACGAAGGAGCACGCGTGGGGGTGACGCGCCAGGGCGCGCGTCCGGCTGACACCAGCTCCCGTCGTCGACGCTACGCACGGAGGCCCGCCGCCCGCGCCGCGGCGAACTTGGCGGCGCCCTTGGCGGCGTGGAAGTCGTCGTGGCCGGCGATCAGGGTCCAGCCGGGGCGGGCGATGCGCGTCAGGTCCTTCTCGACGAGCTGGCGGATCGCAGGCAGCAGGTGCTGCATGCGGTTCCCCAAGCCGCCGGTCAGGGCGACGTGGTCCATGCAGTACATCGCGTGGCAGATGCGCACCGCGCGGGCCAGGGCGCGGAGCGGCGGGTCGTCGGGGCCGAGCTGCCTGAGCGTCGCGGCCATGTCCGGGCCGTAGCCCTTCGTCAGGGCAGGGGCGCCGATGTATCCCTCGAGGCTGCCGGCGCCGCCGTCGGGACCGATGACGGGGTGGCCCTCGATGGAGACGTCGAACTGCCCGATGTGGCCCGGCGATTCCCCGTCGACGAGGAGCGGGACGCCTCCTTCGTCGACCACCGCGGCGCCGACCCCGGTGCCCAGCGCCAGCGACAGCAGCCGGCCGCGCAGGTTGTGGTGGGCGTAGATGTCGTAGGCGGTCGCCAACGCGTCGGTGCAGACCTCGACGAACGTTGGCCGGGTGCCCACGGCATCGCGGACCAGGGCGTCCAGGTTCAGGCCGTTGAGCGCGGGCAGGTTGACCGAGAGGATAACGGTCCGCCCGCCGGCGTCGCGGCGGCCGGGGACGCAGATGCCGACGATGTCGCTGGCGCCGAACCGCCCGGCGACGGCTTCGCGGATGACGGCGGCCAACTGCTCGCGCGTCGGGTGGCGGTAGGTTTGGCTCTGCACCTGCCAGAGCGCCGCGCCGTCCCGCACGGCCGCCAGCTTCACCGACGACCCGCCGACGTCGATCCCGAGAGAAATCATGCGGCGCGGGATTATGCCGACGCGCGCGGGTTCATCAACTGAACGAACTGTCGCGCGGTACGCGCGGGTGCGGCGCATCGCGCTGCCACGGTCGTTGATTGATCTTGCCCGCGAACCCGATAGTCTTTGCTCCAGCGCGGCGCGGGGAAGCCGCGGCAGCGCGGGGGCGCTCCGCGGGCGCGTGGGGGCGGGGGCGGGGCCGGGGGCACAGGACACCAGAGTCATGGCGGAGTTCCAGATCGCGATCGTCGGGGGCGGCGGGATCTCCAAGGCGCACATCGCGGCGGCCAAGGCGACCGGCGGGCGCATCGCCGTCGCCGCCGTGGTTGATCCCGACGAAGCCGCCCGCGCGGCCGCCGCGGAAAATGCGGGCGCCGCGCCCTTCGCCACCTTCGATCAGTTCCTCGCCTCGCCCCTGGCCGGCTCGGTGAAGGGCGTCGTCATCTGCACGCCGCCGTCGGTGCGGATCGACATCGTGCGCGCGGCGCTGGACCGCGGGCTGGCGGTGCTGATGGAAAAGCCGATCGCCCACACGCTCACCGACGCGCGCGTGCTGGCGGACCTCGCGGCGAAGCACGCGGAGGTGGTCTCGGCCGTCGGCTACTGTCACCGCTTCACGCCGGCGATGATCGAGGTGAAACGCCGCGTCGCCGCCGGCGAAATCGGCCAGCCGACGCGCTTCGAGAACACCTTCGCCGGCTCGCTCGAGCGGCTGCGCGGGCACTGGATGAGCGACCCGCGCGTCAGCGGCGGCGGGTCCTTCATCGACACCGGCTGCCACAGCCTGGACCTGTTCCTCTACCTGCTCGGCAACGGGAAGATCATGGCGTCGGTCTTCACCCACGCCTGGCCGGGCCGCGGGGAGTCGAGCGCGACCGCGCTGCTGCGGTCGGACAGCGGCGTGGCCGGCGTGATCCAGAGCGGCTGGACCGAGCCGTCGCGGTTCCGCGTGGTGCTGGTCGGCACCGCCGGCTCGTTCGACTACGACTACATGCACCCGACAGAGCTGACCTTCCGCCCCAGCGGCGGGGCGGAGCAGAAGATCGCGGTCGAGCCCCACGAGCTGCGATTCCAGCGCCAACTCGAAGCCTTCGCCGACGCCGCCACGGGCAAGACGCCGGCCGTCCGACCGGCGAGCTTCGCCGAAGCGCTGCTGACGAGCGAGCGCGTGGACGAGGCCCAAAAGCTCGCCGCCGCCACCGCGACCGCCGCCACCGTGACGGCCGCCACCGCGACCGCCGCCGCCGCCGGTTGACCGCTCGACGCGTGCCCCTCGTTCCCCATCGCCACCGTGTCGCCCGCGCCCCGCGCCGCGACGTGCGGAAAACCGTCCCTAAACAGGTAGGGCGGCCGCTCGTACCTATCTCGGGCAGGACGTTTTCGGATATCGTTTGCCCGTGTCGTGGCGAGCGTCCTGAGAGCGCGTTCGCCAGTCGCCCGCCGTCCCCTTTTGTTGCTCGCGAAGGACCCGAGAGAGCCATGTCCACTCAAGTCGATACCGCCGGCGTCATCGCCCCGCACATTGCCGCTCACAACGTCGAGAAGATCCCGGTCACCGTCTACCCCACCAGCGGGCAGGCGAGCCGTGCGGTGGCAGCAGAGATCGCGGAACTGATCCGCGCCAAGAGCGCGCGCGGCGAGAAGGCGGTGCTCGGACTGGCAACCGGCTCCACGCCGACCGCCGTCTACGATGAGCTGATCCGCCTGCACCGCGAGGAGGGGCTGTCGTTCAAGAACGTGCTGACGTTCAACCTGGATGAGTACTACCCGATGCGCCCCGACGAGCTCCAGAGCTACCGCCGGTTCATGCGCGAGCACCTGTTCGACCATGTCGACATCGACCCGGCCAACGCCCACGTGCCCGACGGCACCGTGCCGCGCGACCAGGTCTGGACCTACTGCCAGCAGTACGAGAAGCAGATGCGCGAGGCGGGGGGGCTGGATTACCAGATCCTGGGCATCGGCCGGACCGGGCACGTCGGTTTCAACGAGCCGGGCAGCCCGCGCGACAGCCGCACGCGGCTGATCACCCTCGACCGCGTCACACGCCAGGACGCCGCCAGCGATTTCTTCGGCGAGTGGAACGTCCCGCGCAAGGCCATCACCATGGGCGTGGAATCCATCATGTCCGCGCGCAAGGTCGTGCTGATGGCGTGGGGCGAGGGCAAGGCGCCGGTCATCAAGAAGGCGGTCGAGGGGGAGGTCACCAGCCAGATCCCCGCGACGTTCCTCCAGCAGCACCCGGCCGCCCGCATCGTCCTGGACAACGCGGCGGCGGCGGAGCTGACGCGCTTCAAGACGCCTTGGGTGCTGGGGTCGATGGAGGATTTCGGCCTGCGCTGGGACGACAAGACCACCCGCACCGCCGCCATCTGGCTCGCCCAGCACCTCGGCAAGCCGCTGCTGAAGCTGACCGACGAGGACTACAACGAGCACGGCCTGCAGGAACTGGTCGCCAGCCGCGGCGGGGCGTACGACATCAATGTCGAGGTCTTCCGCGACATGCAGGCGACGATCACCGGCTGGCCGGGCGGCAAGCCGAACCTCGAGGGTCAGGCCGACACCCACGCCGGCGCCCCGACCTTCCACCACCGCAACGCCGACGTCTTCCCCAAGCGCGTGGTGGTCTTCAGCCCGCACCCGGACGACGACGTGATCTCGATGGGCGGCACCTTCATCCGCCTGTGCGACCAGGGGCACGAGGTTCACGTGGCGTACCAGACGTCGGGCAACATCGCGGTGTTTGACTCGGCGGCGCTGCGGCACGCGGACTTCGTGCGCGAGTACGCTCAGGCGTTCGGCCTCGGCGAGCGGCAGGCGCAGCGGATCGAGGACCAGATCGAGGGGTTCGTCAAGGAGAAGAAGCCCGGGCAGATCGACTCGCCGGAGCTGCAAAAGATCAAGGGCCTTATCCGCCGCACCGAGGCGCGGGCGGCGGCGCGGTTCAGCGGCGTGAAGGAAGAGCACATCCACTTCCTCGACCTGCCGTTCTACGAGACCGGGCGCGTCCGCAAGAAGCCGCTCGGCGAGGACGACATCCGCATCACCATGGCGCTGCTGGAGGACGTCCGCCCGCACCAGATCTATGCCGCCGGCGATCTGTCCGACCCGCACGGCACGCACCGCGTCTGCCTCGCCGCCGTCTTCGAGGCGTGCAAGCGTCTGGCGTCGCAGGAGTGGATGCGCAAGTGCGAGATCTGGCTCTACCGCGGCGCGTGGCAGGAGTGGGGCATCGACGAGATCGAGATGGCGGTCCCCCTCTCGCCCGACGAGGTGTCGCGCAAGCGCATCGCGATCTTCAAGCACGAGAGCCAAAAGGATAAAGCTCTCTTCCCCGGCACCGACAACCGCGAGTTCTGGCAGCGCGCCGAGGAGCGCAACCGCGAGACCGCCAAGCGCTACGACCAGCTCGGCCTGGCCGAGTATGAGGCCATCGAAGGCTTCGTCCGCTGGAAGGGGCTGGAGGAGAGTGGTCGCGGCGGGTGACCGTCCGGCATCACCCGCGGCCGGACATAAGACCTGGCGATGCAGCTACGCACACTCATCGCGGCGGTAGCGGTCGTCCTCTCCCTGGCCTGCACCATCCGCCGCGCCGCCGCCCCGAAGGTTACGCGCGCCACGCCGGACAACGGCCAGGCCGACGTTCCGCCCGCGACGCGGGAGATCCGCGTTACGTTCGAGCAATCGATGGACACCGGCGGCGGGTGGTCGATCGTCGGCGGCGGCGAGAACTTCCCCAGGCTCGTCGGCCCGCCGAGGTGGACGACCGACCGCACCATCGTCATCGGCGTCAAGCTCCAGCCCGACCACGACTACGCGCTGAGCATCAACAGCGCGACCTTCACCAACTTCCGCAGCCGCACCGGCGAGGCCGCCGAGCCGTACCCGATTCGCTTCAAGACCAAGGCGGTCCCGCCCGCGCCGCAGGACCTGGCCGGCGACCACCGCGCAGTTCGCCGGGTGCTTTACCAACGAAGCCAGAGTTTACGCGAAGAACACGACCCGCTCCGCCGGCCGCGATCAGGGCCCGTTCGACCGGACGCTCCAGCCCAACAAGGCGCGGCCGGCGTTCCGCGGGCGGTGCGTCGTCCCCATGGGGCCGGGCAACATGAGCAGTTGCGAGTCGTTCCTGCTGATGATGCGGCAGGCGGGCGCAACGCTCGTGGGGGAGAAGTCCTACGGCGCATCGGGCAACCCCAAGCCGCACGACCTGGGCAACGGCGTGACCGTCTACCTCTCGTCGTGGAACGACATGCTCCCCGACGGCACGCCGCTGGAAGGCCGCGGCGTCGCGCCAGACGTAACGGTGAAGGCGACGCCCGCGGAACTGGAAAAGGGCGACTCCATCCTCGACGCCGCCCTGAAGATTCTTCGCGCGCGGTCGACCGCGCCGTCTACGGCACCGCACTGACCGGCGCGGGCACGGGTGCCGGCGCGGGCGCGGCAGGCGCGGGCGCCGCCGCCGACGCCGGCGCCGCCGGTCGCCTGCACTACGCGTAGTAGAAGTCTCGATCGCGCGGCACGCGCCCGAGCGGGATCCAATCCGGGCCGGGCGGCTCCGGCTGCATCGTCGCGATCACCTGCGGGCGGCCGTTGGGCGGCAGGGCGGCGGCGTCGCCAACCCACGGCGTCGGGCGGTTCAGGTAGATCGACAAATCCACCGGCAGCCGCTGCGGCCCGCGCGGTCGCCAGTGGTGCATCTGCGCGTCGGGCACGCTCGCCCGGATCAGCTCCGCCAGCGGCCGCATTTCGCTGCGCCCCTGGCGCGTCGCGCGGTAGCCGATGAAGAAGAGCGGCTGGAGGACCAGCATCACGCCCACCGTTGCCGCCACCAGCGCGAACCGTGTCGTGCGGGCGAACGCGATCGCGCCGACGACCATCGCGAGCATCGCCACCGCGATGGCGATCGCAAAGTTCAGCGGATGCCACGGTGAGCCGTCCGCTCGGGTGACGTAGCGCGTGCCGGCGGCAATGGGGAAGCCGACGCCGACGATCAGGATGGTCGCCCACTGAACCGATGCCGGCACGCGCGGCCCGGGCGTGTCGCGGAGGATCGGCTGCAGCCCGCGCGCCGCCAGCACCGCCGCGGGCGCGAGCAGCGGGAGCAGGTACCGCTCCTTGCGGTCGGGGAAGAAGCTCATCGCCACGATCGGGATGACGACGAGCAGCAGCGCGAGCAGCCAGCCGCCGCGGGATTGCGCGCCCTGCCGGCGGTCGCGCCACGCTTCCACGCCGGTCCAGATGGCGCCAAAGATGAAGACCGGCGTCCACGGCAACAGGTAGGCGAAGATCGTCGCGTAGCTGAACAGGTAGCCGGGCCGCTCCTGCGGACCCGCGCGCGCCAGTTCCAAGGTCCAGCGCGACCAGACCGACTGGGGCGTTCGCACCGTCGCCGCGACAAACGCGTACCACGCCCCTCCGACGATCAGCATCAGCACCAGCCCCGCGACGATCGGCGCCCACCGCCGGCGGACGACCCGCCGGTGGCTCACGATTACGAATATCGCCGCCGGCACGATCGACTGGAGCAGCGCGACCGGCCCCTTGCTCATCAGCGCCAGCCCGAGCGCGGCGCCGGCGACCAGCGAAGCAGGCCAGGTGACCCCTTGCAGCAGCAGGCGCGCGATCGCGGCGTTGGCGACCGCCACCCAGAGCGCGAGCTGCACGTCGGTGGTCGCCTGCCGGCCGAAGCGGAGGAAGTAGAGCGTCGAGCCGGCGACGAGCATCGCCACCAGTCCAATCCGGTCCCCGCCAACGCTCCGCCCGAGCGCGAACACCGCCAGCAGCATCGCGCACGACGACAGCAGCCCGGGCCAGCGGATTTCCCAGGCGAGGCGCCGGTAGGCGGCGTCGCGCACCAGCGGGTCGGCGTCGTCCAGCTTCGCCAGCGTCGGCTGCCGAACCGCCACGGCGGAGATCCATGCCGCCAGCGGCGGCTTGGCGGTGCGGGCCTCGCCTTCCAGCGTGGGGATGAGCCACGCGCCGGTGCGGCGGATCTCCAGCGCCGTCGCCGCAACGAGGTTCTCCATCCCGGAAGAAAATTCCAGCCACGCCAGCGTGGGCGCGGTGGCGGCGAAGAACGTGAGGGCGATTACCGTCGCCAGCGCCCACCCGCCACGGCCGGGCGCCAATGACGGCGACGCGGTGGCGAAACCTGCGCGGTCGTCGGCGGCGACAGTGGTGGCGGCGGTGAAATTATCGGCGGGAGCGGGCTTGCCGGCGGCGGCATCCATCGTCGGCGGAGTGTAACGCCTCGTCGCGCCCTATCCAGACGACGGCGGCCCGCGCCGGCAACTCGTGCGTTTTGCTTACATTTTCTCCAGTCACACGCGCAGGTATCGCGGCGAGTTGCCGATAAACAGCGTGTCTGCCGGCCGCGCCGCGCGGGGGTAGGGATGTTGTGAGTGACCGTGATAACGGAGAGAGTGCCCGTGAAGTTCTACGCCGACCTGCTCAACCTGACGCCCGCGCCCACCCCGCCCGCTTCGCCCGCTTCGCGCCCCGCGCGCCGCCCGCTCGCCCGCGCCTGCCGCGCGGTGGTCGAGCAGCTCGAGAAGCGCGCGCTCATGGCCGCCAGCACCGTTCAGACGCTGCCCTTCATCCTCGACTTCAACAATGCCGTCGGTAACGACGTGCTCGACAAGGACGGCCAGGGCACCGGCTTCACGCGCGTGCAGGCGAACAAGAACGGCAACGAGTACCGCCCGGACCTGATCGACCTCGACACCGCCGCCGGCGTCCTGAAGCTCACCACCACCGGCACCTCCACCGCCGGCAGCAACACCAACAATGACAACACGCTGGTCAACGCGCTCGAGACGCAGTTCAACGCGACCACCAGCGGCTTCAAGATCACCGCGCGCCTCAAGGGCCCGCTGTCGTACATCGACACGCCCAGCGAGCAGGCGGGCATCACGTTCGGCCCGGACCAGGACAACTTCATCAAGCTCGTCGCCATCAGCCAGCCGGGCGGGCAGCTCATCCAGTTCGGCGACGAGACCTACACCGGCGGCTCGACCTACGGGCACCAGGTCAACCAGACCGTCAGCCCCGGCAGCTTCGCGGGCATCAGCGCGCTCGACCTCCAGCTCGTCGGCGACGCCACCACCGGCACGGTAACGGCCTATTACGCGGTCAACGGCGGCGCGTTCGTGAAGCTGAGCCGGACCGTCACGCTCAGCGGCTCGATCAAGAGCAACTTCTTCAGCGGAGCGGGCCGCGCGGGCATCATCGCGGCGAGCAAGAACGACGCCGGGCCGGAGACGATGTCGTTCGACAGCTTCCGCATCGACGCCGGCCAGCCGGTGAACGCGCGGCCGAACGTGACGGCGGCGCGGCCGGGCAACGGGGACGTCGGCGTCTCGCGCGACGCGTTCGTCAGCGCGGACGTCCGCCTGCCCACGCCCGGCGCGGGCATCGATCTGGCCACGCTCAATGCCTCCACCGTCAAGCTCTATCGCACCAGCGACAAGCGTGCGGTGACGCTCGTGCTGAATACCTCGGGCGGCGGCGATTCAATCATCGCGACGCCGGCCGCGCTGCTCGACCCGAACACGACTTACACCTTTGAGGTGACGACGGGGCTCAAGGACGCGGCCGGCGCGTCGTTCCAGCCGTACGCCTTCTCCTTCACCACCGGCAGCACCGGCGGCGAGACCAACCCGTCGATCGCGTTTGAGAAGGTCGAGCTGCCGACCGCCAGCGGCCAGACCTACACCGCCGTCACCGTCGGTCCCGACGGCAAGCTTTACGCGGCGACGAACCAGGGGCTGATCCAGCGGTTCACCATCAACGGCGACGGCACGCTCGGCGCCGCGCAGAACATCGCGAGCCTGATCGACGCCGAGGGCGGGCCGCGCCTGCTCACGGGCATCGCGTTCGATCCTGCGGCGACGGCCGGGAACCTGATCCTGTGGGTCACCCACAGCGACGCCGCCGGCAGCAACGCCGACGAGTGGAGCGGCAAGGTCACGAAGCTCAGCGGCGCCAGCCTCGGCACCGTGCGCGACGCGGTGATCAACCTGCCGCGCGCCGTGCGCGAGAGCTCAACCAACCAGCTTGCCTTCGGCCCCGACGGCGGGCTGTACTTCGCGCAGGGCGCCATGACGAACATGGGCGCGCTCTCCAACGTCAGCGGGTCGCGCACAGAGAAGCTGCTGAGCGCGGCCATCCTGCGCCTGAACACCGCCGCCGTCGGCTCCACGGCGATCGACGCCAAGACCGATTCCGGCGGCACCTACAACCCGTTCGCCAGCGGCGCGCCGCTGACGATCCACGCCAGCGGCGTGCGCAACGCCTACGACCTGGTCTGGACCAACGACGGCAAGCTGTACGCCCCGTCCACCGGCGCGACCGCCGGCGGCAACGCGCCCGGCACGCCGACCACCGCGTACTCCTTCGGCCCCAACCAGCGCATCGACTACGCCACCGATGGCCCCTACACCGGCCCGGACGTCCCGGCGCTGACCAACCTGACCGAGACGCAAAACGACTTCCTGTTCAACGTCGCAGCCGGCGGATACTACGGTCAGCCCAACCCGCTGCGTGGCGAGTTCGTGCTCAACGGAGGCAACCCGACCGGCGGCATCGACGCCAACGAGATTACCGCCTATCCCGTCGGCACCGCCGCCGACCGCAACTATCGCGGCGCCGCCTTCGCCTTCGGCAAAAGCTACTCGCCGGCCGGGCTGATCGAGTACCACGGCGGGGCGTTCGGCGGGGCGTTGAACAACAAGCTGCTGGTGACCCGCGGCGGGGGCGGGAACGACGTCATCGTCCTCACCCGCGCCGGCGACGGAACGATCAGCAACGCCCAGAGCGGCATCGCCGGCCTGAGCAACTTCGTCAACCCGGTCGACATCGCGCAGCACGCCGCCACCGGCTACCTCTACGTCGCCGAGAGCGGCGGCCGGCGCATCACGCTCGTCCGCCCCGTCACGCCGGGCGCGAACCTCGCGACCGACAAGCCCAAGGTCGTGCTTAACGACGTCTACACCGCGACCGGCGGCCAATCGACGAAGCTCACGATCACCAACACCGGCACGCAGGCGCTGACGCTCGGGACCAGCGCGTTCACCGTCACCGGCACCGACGCCGCGCGCTTCACGCTGACCAAGCCGACGCTCCCGGCGTCGCTGGCGCCGGGGCAGTCGGTGCAGGTGACCGTTACCTTCACCGCCAGCGCCGTCGGCATTCGCACCGCCACCCTGCAGATCGTCAGCAACGACCCGGACCAGCCGACGCTGAACGTCCCGCTGCGCGGGCTCGGCACGGCCGGCACCGGCGGGGCGAACGAGCCGTCGCTCCAGCGCGTGCTCGAGCTCTACCAGATCCCGATCGACGTCGGCGACTCCAACCCGTCCGACACCTACCTGAACGACCCGCCCGCGACGCCCAACGACGAGGTGATCCTGTCGCAGCTCCAGAAGGCGGGCAGCGGGCCGGTCACGATCGAGGCGCTGGCGGTCTTCGGCGTCGCCAACACCACCTCCGCCGGCAGCCTCACTAACCCGACCGCGCGCGTCGGCTACTACACGCCGGGCAACAGGGCGGACAAGACCGAGCTGTTCACCGTCAGCGGAACCGGCAACGCGGTGCAGACCGTGAACCCGTCGTTCAACGGCGACACCCGCTTTGATCCCGGCTCCGGCGCGTTCGGGCTCTACGGGCTGTTCCCGTCGATGTACCCCAACATCTACAACGCGCCCGGCGGGACCGAGGCCTACAGCGAGGACCGCCTCAACGCCGCCTACGACCCGGACAGCCCGCGCAAGGTGCGCTTCTACCCGCTGAAGACCGCCAACGGCGACGTCGTGCCCAACGCGTACGTCTTCGCGATGGAGGATTACCTCGCCGGCTACGACACGCAGGACGTGGTGGGAATCATCCGCAACGTGAAGCCCGCCGCCGCCGCGTCGGCCGGGCCGGAGATTGGGTTTGAGAACACGGACAACGTCCCGTTCACCGATCGCCTGGTCTTCAACCGCATCCAGGTGCAGCCGCCGGACACGACGATCGACGCCACGACCGGCGCCGTCATCCAGCCGCCGAACAACGTGGTGCACGACGTGGCGGTTCTGAAGATCCGCAACAGCGGCACGCAGTCGCTGAACATTAGCGGCATCACGGTTTCCAGCGGGTGGCAGATCGACAACCCGCCGACCGTGCCGTTCTCGATCGGCGCCGGGCAGTCAGTGGACCTGACGGTGCGATTCGTCGCCACCGGCACCAGCGGAGGGAAGCTGGTCAACGGCACGCTCCAGATCAACAGCAACGATTCCGACGAGCCGGTCTCGACCATCCAGCTCGCCGGGTGGTGGCAGTACAAGTCGGAGAAGCCCGAGCCGACGCTCCAGCAGGTCGTGCAGCTCTTCGGCTACGGCACCAAGATCACCAACACCGGTCAGAACGTGAACGGCGGCGGGCGGATCGAGCGCATCGGGGACGAAGTGCTGTCGCCGATGTGGCGCCGCGCCGACGGGAGCAAGAACGTCACCGTCCGCCAGCTCGTCGCGCTGCACACGCAGGGGAACCCGGCCTTCATCCGCTACTTCACCGTCAACAGCACCGGCACGCGCACGCAGACCAACCTGTTCACCCACGACGGCACCGAGGGGCAGTCGATCCTGCCGCACGTGGTGAACTCGCTGACCACGCCCGCCGCCGCCAGCTTCTCCACGGCGAGCGTGTTCGGCTTCCGCGTGGACAGCGAGTGGAGCGATCCGTCGTTCAACACGATTCCGGAGGGCAGCACCACCGACGAAGGGCACCACATCCGCTTCTTCGTGGCGCGCGACCGCGACGGCAACGTCATTCCCGACACGTTCCTCATGGCGATGGATTACGCGGGGATCAACTACGACTACAACGATAACCTCTACCTGGTGACCAACATCCGCCCGGAGAACGGCCCCGGCAAGCCGGCCGGCCTGACCGCCGCCCCGGGCGGCGCGGGCACCGCGATGAACTGGTCCGACAACACCGAGGCGAACCTCGCCGGTTACAACGTTTACCGCAGCGACGCCGCCGACGGCACGTTCACGAAGATCAACGAGATCCTGCTGAGCACGAGCGATTTCCTGGACGTGACCGCGCCGGTGGGCGCGACGGCGTACTACCAGGTGCGCGCGGTGGACCTCAGCGGCAACGAGTCGAGCAGCGCGAGCGTCAACGCCACGCGCACGGTTGACACCACGCCCCCCGGCACGCCGGGCAACCTCGTGGCCGCCGGATCGCTTTCGGGCATCCGCCTCAACTGGTCGAACAACACCGACCTCGACCTCGCCGGCTACAACGTCTACCGCAGCGACTCCTTCAGCGGCGCCTACACGCTGCTGAACACCGGCGGGCTGCTGACCAGCGCGACGTACCTCGACGCCTCGGCCCCGCAGGGCGCGACCAGCTACTACCGCGTGACCGCCGTCGACACCAGCGACAATGAGTCGGCCGCCAACGTCGCCAACGCGTCGCGCCCCAGCGGCGACATGAACCCGCCCGCAGCGCCGACCGGCGCGTCGGCCACCGGCTCGCTCAGCAGCGTTTTCGTCAACTGGAACGACAATGGGGAGACGGATCTCGCCGGCTACAACGTTTACCGCTCGACCGCGCAGTTCGGCACCTACGTGAAGCTCAACGCCGGGCTGCTCGCGCAGTCGCAGCACGATGACACCACCGCGCCGGCCGGCTCGACGAGCTGGTACCGAATCACCGCGGTCGACAACACCGGCAACGAGTCGATCGCCACCACGATCAGCGGCGTGCGGACGCCCGACACCACGCCGCCGGCGGTGCCGGCCGGCCTCGCCGCCACCGGCAGCACGTCCGGCATCGCGCTGGATTGGACCGACAACACCGACGCCGACCTCGGCGGGTACAACCTCTACACCAGCAGTGCCCCCGGCGGACCGTTCGCCAAAATGAACGGGTCGCCGCTGACCGCCAGCGAGTTCCTCGACGCGACCGCGGCGCAGGGCGCCAGCACGTACTACCGGCTGACGGCCGTGGACAGCTCGGGCAACGAGTCGGCGCCATCCGACATCAGCGCGGTCCGCCCGGATTCGGTCGCGCCGGCAGCGCCGACGGGCCTGACCAGCAGCAGCACGCACTCCGGCGTGGTGCTCAACTGGACGGACAATGCCGAGGGTGACGTCGTCGGCTACAACGTCTACCGCAGCACCGCCGCTGACGGCATCTTCGCGCTGCTGACGGGGTCGCCGGTCACCGCTAGCGAGTTCACCGACAGCAGCGCCCCCGGCGGCGCGACCAGCTACTACAAGGTGACGGCGGTCGACCTCTCGCAGAACGAGTCCGCCGCCGCCGCCACCAGCGCGTTCCGCCCGGACCTGGGGAAGAACGGCAACGCCAACGACATGGCGTACGACAAGCAGGGGAACCTGCACTTCGCGTACTACGACGCGGTGGCGAAGAACGTGCGCTACGCCGTCCGCTCCGCCTCGAGCGGCACGTGGTCGGCGGTGCAAACGGTCGACACCACCGGCGACGACGTCGGCGGGTGGCTGTCGATCGCGCTGGACTCTAGCGACAAGGTCGGCATCGCCTACTTCGACGGCTCGCGCGGCGACCTGCGCTACGCGACGTTGGCCAACGGCGCGTGGGACATCACGACCGTCGACTCCAAGAACTCCACGGGCCTGTTCCCGTCGCTGAAGTTCGACAAGAGCGACCGTCCGGCAATCGCATATTACAAGAAGACGACCGGCGACCTGCGGCTGGCGCAGTGGAACGGCACCGGCTGGGCGATCACCGACGTCGCCACCGCCGACGACGCCGGACGCTCCGCCAGCTTGGCAATGCAGCCGAGCGGCCTGTGGGCAATCGCGTACGAGAACAGCTCGCGCGGGCTGATCCAGTACGCGTACCAGACGGGCGCGACCACGTGGGCGACGAACACCACGGACGCCTCGACGGCCGGGATGAGCTACATCTCGCTCGCCTTTGACACGTCCGGCCGGGCGAGCGTCAGCTACCAGGAAACCGGGCTGGGCGACCTGAAGTTCGCCGTGCTGAAAAACGGCAAGTGGGCCGCCACCACCGTGCACGCGAAGGGGGCGGTGGGGATGTACTCCAAGCTCGTCTTCGGCGCCGACGGCTTCGCCAACATCTTCTACTACAGCAAGCAGCTCGACAGCCTGATGCACGCGCGCGGCTACCTGGGGAACTGGACGATCCAGGAACTCAAGCAGCAGGGCGGGCGCTTCGCCTCCGGCGCGCTCGGGGCGAACGGGAAGATCACCTTCGCGTGGCTGGACACGGCGTCGCAGGTGCTGGCGCTGGACGAGATCTAGCTGACGGACGCGCCGCCTCGCTCCTCCTCCCCGACGCTCTCCCCGGACCTAGCGGCGCGCGCGAGGAGGACTTCCGCCAGGCGGAAGAATGGTAGTGAATCGACGAGGCAGCTCAGCGGATGAAGCGCATGTCGCCAAAGTTCGGCGACAGCGCGGGCAGGCCGGGGGCGGGCCGATAGCCGGCAGGCCAGTAGACGAAGAAGGCTCTTCCCAGCAGGAAGCGCGACGGCACGCGGCCGGCGGGCACCGATAAGCGATCGGCGGGAAGCTCAATCGGGCTGGTCCAGTAGCGCGCGTCGCCGCTGATCAGGCTGTTGTCGCCCAGCACGTAGTACTCCCCCGCACCCAGGTTGATCACGTTTCGCGGGCTGCCGATGAACTGCTGCCGCTCGCTGCCGTTGAGGTAATAAATGTCGCGCCACAGCCCGATGTGCGACAGCGCGGCGGTCTGGTTGGCGGCGGCGATCTCCACGCCGGGAGGCGGCTGCGGGCGGTTCGCGCCGTAGTCGGCGAGAAGGCGCACCACGTCGGGGCGGTACTGCTCCGGCGTCGTCTGCGCGACCGTCTCCTCGTTCACCCGCAGCGTCACCTGGTAGTCCACGTTCGTCAGCTCGACGCGGAGCGGGTCGCCGCCAGCGGGGATCTTTGCCGCCCCGATAATGCGCTCGCCGTCGGAGTTAAGCTGCACCAGCTTCGCCTCGCCGGGCGCGAGGATGGCGGCGAACGTCTGGCGGCCATCGGACAGGTTCACCCGCAGCGGCCCCTCGCCCGCCTGCCGCTCGTAGTGGAACGCGAGCTTCAGGTCCTTCACCACGTTGTTCGGCGGCTCCTGCTCGAGGTCGTACGCGAGCCAATCAGTAAAGGCATGGATGGCGCGGTTGGCCTTGGGGTTGGCGTCGCGATCGAAGAAGAGCGTCGCGGCGCCCGACGCGTTGTCGAAGCGAAAGGTGCGCCCGTCGGCCGCCGTGGAGCCGAGGCTCCAGCCGGCGCCCTGACGCACGGTCCACGGCTGGCGGAAGTGGCTGCCGTCGCCGCGTTCCAGGCCCTGCGGGTGGTAGTCGTTGTCGTACACCACCCGCCACAGCGCGCCCTGCGCGTGCCGCGGCTTGGTCTGCACGGTGTAGGTGGTCTTATCGGCGGCGGGGGCGCCTTTGTAGATGTCTCCGTCGAGGATCATGATAGACTCACCCGGGGTGCCGATCAGGCGCTTGATGTAGTTCTGCTGGTAGGTCGGCTTTTCCAGTCGCGGATCGTCGTTGGCCGGGCTCTTGAAGACCACCACGTCCCACCGCTGCGGCTCGCCGAGGAGGTAGAGGTACTTCAGCACCAGGATGCGGTCGCCGTACTGCACCGGCGGGCGCGTGCCGTCGTTGTCGGGATTCGCGGGGTCGATCGCGGGAAACTTGTACGAGCAGTTGGGGCAGATGACGCGGTAGTCCAGGTCCGACTGGCTCTTGATGATCAGGTCGTTCTGCGCGTTCTGGGTGGCCGAATAGTTGGACTCGAAGCGGTAGCCGCAGTCGTTGCAGCGGAAGCGCATGTGCGCGCCCATCAGGGTGGGCGCCATCGAGCCGGTGGGGATGACGAACGCCTCGACGACGAACGCGCGGAAGATGAAGGCGAGGATGAACGCGACCAGGATCGACTCGATGGTCTCCTTGACGTTGCTCTCCTGCGACGCGTTCACCTTCTTCCGTCCGCCGACCGGGCTGCTGGCGGCGGCGGCGCCCGCGGGGCGACCGGCGGGCGCGGCGGGGGCGGGCGAGGGGGACGTCGCGGGCTGCGTCATAGGCGGAGGATCGTAGTCGAACCGCCGGCGCGGGTGAAGCGCTTCCCAGCGATGCGCGAGATCACGTGGACGCCATAGCGTGCCGTGATTTTGAGAGGCGAGGTTTAAGGCGTCGCGCGGACGAGCATCTCGGCCGGAGACGACGCTCGGCACGATCCCGCGCCCATCGCCAGCCGCACCTTCGCCACGACCGGCTGAAGCTGCGACTGCGCCATGTCGCCCGACGCGCGGCTGCCGACCACGCAGTAGAGCGCGCCGCCGTGCACGAAGCCGGCCAGCGCGTGGTGATCGCGCAGCTCTTCGTAGGTTGCGCCGCCGGACGAGCAGAGGGGCGGCGGGGGGAGCGAGAAGACCGAGATCACCTCGCCGCCGCGGGCGAATAACAGGTGCGCCGTCTTGTGCTGGTCAACCCGGCAGAGGCCGGCGCCCTTGAAGGTCCACCCGTCGCCGATCGCGTCGGCGAAGACGCTCACGCCCCCTTGTGCGGCCAGCGAGACGCGCAGCGCGGCGAAGTCATCGCCCGGGACAAGGTGGTGATCCGCGAGCTTGCCGCACTGATCGTGCGAGCGCACCAGCATCTGCCCGAGGCTCGCCGGGAAGCTGGCCGAATCCGCGGCGGCGCGCTGCGGCAGCGGGGGGAAGAATTCGGAGCGGATCTGCACGACCATCAGCCCGACCGCGAGCAGCACCATCGCGGCGGCGGCGATGAGCTTGAACGGCGCATCAGCGCAGAGGCGGCCGCGCGCCGGCGCCGCCGGGCGCGAAGCCGCGGTATCACTTGTCGTGGGAGATGTGGACCCGGCGGACGCCTTGGCGGTCGCGCCGGCACCCGTCGCGGCAGCGGCGGTCGCAGCGCCCGCGAAGAGCGCTTCCACCTTCCGCCGCAGTTCCGGCGGCGCGGCCTCGCGGCCGGCGGCACGCGCGACGGCGCTGCGGAGCGCCGGGTCGTCAAACTGGTCGTCTGCTTCGGTCATACTTCGTCTTCAAGTCATGCAACTCACATCAACGGAGGAACCCCATCCGCCAGCGTCACGCCTGAGTCCCGCCGCGCCACCCGCGCCTCCCGGCCCGCCCGCGTGCCTGTCTCAACTAATCGGTTCCACATGCTATTCCCGGATAATGCCCTCGCGGGTGGCGTAGGAGCGCAGTTGCTCCGACAGCCGCTGCCGCGCGCGGTACAGCCGGCTCATCACCGTTCCGATGGGGATGCCGACGGCATCGGCGATCTCCTTGTAGCTCAATTCATCGACGGCCCACAGCATCAGCACGACCTGGTATTCCGGCGCCAGCGATTCAATCGCTCGGACGAGTTGCTGATCCATGCTGTCGAAGTTGCCAAGGTTCCAGACCGGCGTGGCGGCGGCGGCGCAACCGGTTGTCCCGCGCGACGAGGCGCACGCCTCGAGCTGCGCGTCCTCCACCGCAGCGGGCTGCCGACCCTCGCGCTCGGATCGGCTGACGTGCACGTTGTGCATGATGCGCAGCAGCCACGGGCGGATGCCGTGGCTCTTGAGGTCGAACGTGTCGCGGGCGCGCAGCGCGCGGACGTACGTCTCCTGGACAAGGTCCTCGGCGCGAGCGGCGTCGCGGGCGAGGCGGCGGGCGACGCGGTAGAGGGTGTCCAGTTGCTCCAGTGCGAGCTTCTCGAACTGTTCGGCGCTGGGTTTCAGCGGCACCCCAATCCCGGCTGAGCCCCACCCCCGCGCCGCCGCCGGCCGCGGGCGCGCGGGCAAGAATACCACACCGACGGCAATCCCGAGGCCGATGGGTCCGCTCCGGCGGCGGGGGCGCGTCCCATCAACGCCTCTTTACAACTGCCAGCGCCGCTGAAACCTTCCCGCGAAAACTCCCTCCCATTTTATCAGCGGGCCCGACCACAGCCTCGCGGCTGCGTCACCTTGTGATCTTGATGACAGACGGGTGAATGTTGTAGATAGCCTGCCGCGCCGATCTCACGTCCCCGGCACCATCAGGGTGGAGGCCGAGACCATGCGAGCGGAAAGGAAAGCGACCCTCCCGAGACAGCGACACCGGCACTTGCAATGGAATCGCGGCGACCGCACCGCGACGACCGCGCTGGTCACCACGCCCTCCGCCCCCGGGCACGGCCAACCTGACCGCGGCCGCTCGCCGGAGCAGCCGCCCGAGACGCCCGACGCCCACGCGGGCGCGCGGCGGCCGACGGCGGTGCAGGAGCCGGCGTGCAAGCTGACCATCGTCATCGTCGAGGACGACGTCGCCAGCGGCAGCGCGATCCGCGCCATCCTCGTTCGCAAGGGGTGCGCGGTCCACATGGCCTCGAACTTGGAGGAGGGCTTGAAGCTCCTCGAACTGCGCCCGGACCACGTGATCCTCGACCTGATGTTGCCCGACGGCAGCGGCGTCGAAATCCTCCGCCGCGCCAGCCGCGATCTGCGCATCAAGGTCACCGTCACCACCGCGCTGGCCGATCCGATCCGGCTCGAGGAGGTGCGCTCGCTCAACCCGCACCGCATCCTGCGCAAGCCCATCGATCTGGTTGACCTGCTCCGCGCCATCGGGATGATGTGAACGCGCGCGCGGAGCCGCGCGTCACACCCTCCGAGAGCACGGCAAGGCAATGAGCAAGACCACCTACCTCGTCACCGGCGCCGCCGGCTTCGTGGGCAGCCGGTTGTCCAAGGCGCTGCTGGCCGGCGGCAATGCCCGCGTCGTCGGGCTCGACAACTTCAACGACTACTACGCCCGCGCCCACAAGGACCGCCACCTCGCCGACCTGCTGGACGAGAGCGACTTCCACCTCGTGCAGGCGGACCTGCGCGAGGCGGACCGCCTGAAGTCGATCTTCGCTGAGCACAAGCCGGCGGCAGTCGCGCACCTGGCGGCGATGGCAGCAGTGCGCTACAGCGTGCAGCACCCGCTCATCTACGGCGAGGTTAACGTCCAGGGATCGATGAACCTCATGGATGCTGCCCGCCTCAACGGCAACCCGCGCATGGTGCTGGCGTCCACCGGATCGCTCTACGGCAAGGACACGCCCGTCCCCTTCAAGGAGGACGCGCCGGCGACGCAGCCGCTGGCGCCTTATCCCGCGAGCAAGCGGGCGATGGAACTGTTTGCCTATTCGTTCCACCACCTCTACCGCACGCCGATCGCGTGCGTGCGGTTCTTCAACGTCTACGGCCCGCACGGCCGGCCGGACATGATGCCCTGGCAGTGGACGCAGATGATCCTGCGCGGCGAGACGCTCAAGCTGTTCAACCGCGGCGAGATCAAGAGGGACTGGACCTACATCGACGACATCGTCGGCGGCCTGATCGCCGCGCTGGATAAGAGCCTGGCGTGGGAGATCATCAACCTCGGCTGCGGCAACCCGGTGAGCAACATCGAGTTCGTCAGCACGTTGGAAAATTTGCTGGGCAGGAAGGCGAAGATCGAGGACGCGCCCACTCCGCCCAGCGAGCCGCTCATCACCTTCGCCGACATCAGCAAGGCCCGCGCGCTGCTGGGATACGAGCCGAAGGTGATGGTGGCCGAGGGGCTGTCTCGTTTCGTTTCGTGGGCGCGCCAGAGCCGTGCGATCGACTTCGGCTGACCCGCCGCTTCCGCCGGTCAACAAGCACCTGCCTTCACAATCCTGCGTTTTTCTGGTTGGAAACCGGAAGAAATCCCGCGCGCTGGCGTACTACTCTTTCCGGAGCCGCGGGCACCGCGCCCGACGCGCTCGCCCGGAGATCCCTCGTCCATGAAAGTTGCACGTTACGCCATGCTGTTGGAATCCCTTGAAGCGCGCAAGCTGCTGGCCTGGAGCGGGTACGCGCAGCTTGTGAACCAGGATGACGCGGCGAGCGCGACCGGCGCGGGCACCACCGTCGCCGTCATCGATACCGGCATCGACTACACGCTTCCCGTCCTCGGCGGCGGGCTGGGGGAGGGGCACAAGGTCGTCGGCGGGTACGACTTCTACGCGGACGACGACGACCCGATGGACGAGTCCGGTCACGGCACCGCCGTCGCCAGCGTCATCGCTGCCGACGCCTACGCGCGCAACGGCGTTACCTATCGCGGCGTCGCGCCCGACGCGAAGCTGGTCGCCCTCCGCGTCGGCACGGAACAGACCATCAGCAACCGCGACATCGAGCGCGCGCTCCAGTGGGTGATCGCCAACCACGAACGTTACGGCATCGACGTGGTGAACCTCTCGCTCGGCTCGGGCAACTACACCGACAGCGACACCGGCGACCAGACCAGCGACGAATTTAAGGCCCTGCGCGACCTCGGTATCTTCGTCACCGCCGCCAGCGGCAACAGCAACGATTCGTTCCAGGGTCCGATCAGCCAGGACGGCGTCGCCTACCCGGCGGCAGACCCGAACGTCTTCGCGGTCGGCGCGGTCAGCGCCGGAGACACGATTTCATCCTGGGTGCAGCGCGGCGACGAGCTGGACCTGCTCGCGCCCGGCGTGGACATCGTCGTGCCGGACATCGGCGGCGGGTACGCCACCGTAGATGGGACCAGCTTTGCTTCGCCCTACGTCGCCGGCGCGGCGGCGCTGATCAAGCAGGCTGACCCATCCGTTCGAGCCGGCGACATCGGTTCGATCCTCATGTCCAGCGGCGCGAGCAACCGCGACGGCGACGATGAGGGCGGCAACACGACCGATCTCCAGTTCAGCCGCCTCGACATCGCCGCGGCCCTGAAGCTCACGAGCCAGCGCGCCGGCGCGCACGCATCGCTCAACTTCGGAACCAACTTCGACACCGCGCTGGACAACCAGGGCGTGCTGCACGCCGCGTGGTACGACGGCGGCGTCGGGCGACTGCTCTACGCGACGCGGACGACCGGCGGGCTCTGGTCCGAGCCGGTCGCCGTCGACGCGAGCGGCGACGTCGGCGCCATGCCGTCGATCGCCGTCGACAACGCCGGCAAGGTCGGCGTCGCCTACTTTGACCTGACCAACACCGGCGTGAAGTACGCCAGCACTGCCGACGGCTCGACCTGGAACAGCGTGATGGTCGAGTCGGACAAGCACGTGGGGACCAACCCATCGCTCGGGTTCGGCATCGACGGCAGCGCGTTCATCGCCTACTACAAGCGGAGCGGCGGGAACTTGCGGCTGGCGATGCTCAACCGCGACGCCGGCACCTGGAGCCGCGCCACGGTTGACGGCGCGGCCGACGGCGCGGACGTGGGCGAGGACCTCGACCTCGACGTGGACGAGGTGGCGGTGCGCGGCAGCTTGGGGTTTACCGTCTACGACACCGCGGTGGCTATCGCCTACGCCGACGACACCAACGGAGACCTAAAGTACGCCCGCCTGGACGTGGACGACCCGTCGGCCGAGTGGTACTTGACGGTGGTGGAGGAAGCCGACGGCGTCGCCAACGTGGACCTCGACCTGCACGAGGGCCCGGCCAACGTCGGGGCGCAGGCGCAGATCGCCTACCAGGACACCGCCGGGGCGGACGTGAAGTACGCCTACCGGTACCAAGACTGGTTCGTCGAGTCGGTCGCCTCCACCGGCAAGCTCGGGGACTTCGTGCAGGTCTACTTCGATGAGGACGATACGCCGCAGGTGATGTACTACGACCGCGTGAAGAAGGCGCTCTACGTCGGCACGCGCGGCAGCGGCGGAGCGTGGACATCCAAGCGCGTCACCACCGGCGCCGGGCCGCTCGCCATTGGACTGAACCAGCGCAGCGGCGAGGCGATCCTCAGCGCGTTGAACCGGCCGAGGTCCAGCGTATTCTCTCAGCAGCTCGTCGCGTAGCCGCCGGCGCGGCCGACGACGGGCGAGCCGACTTGAGAGACGATGCGCAAGGACGAGCCGCGCGGAAAACTCCTCCAGCTCAACGTTTCGCCCGGCGGGATGCCGAAGCGCGCGGTCCTGTTCGCCCACGTCGGCCGCAATGGCATCGAGGGTGACCGCCAGCGCACCCTCAAGTACCACGGCGGTCCGGATCGTGCCGTCTGCCTCTTCAGCCGCGAGCTGTACGACTGGCTGCGCGAGCGGGGGATCGACCTGGTCGACGGGTCGGTCGGCGAGAACTTCACCACCGACGGCATCGACCTGACGACCCTCTCGATAGGCGACCGCCTGCGCGTCGGCGAATGCCTGATTGAGATCACCGGCGTCCGCACGCCTTGCCGCAACCTCAACCAGTGGCACCCAGACCTGCTCGAGCGCATGAAGGGACGGAGCGGCTGGGTGGCCAGGGTGCTGGAAGAGGCTGTCGTCCAGCCGGGCGAGGAAATCGTAGTGGTGCCGCGGGGCGGGGCCTGAGGGCGCGGCCATGGAGATGATTGTCTTCGCCGGTATCCCCGCCTCGGGCAAGACCACCTTCTACCGCGACCGGTTCCTCGCCACGCACGTGCGCGTCAGTTTGGACCTGCTCAAGACGCGCGAGCGCCAGGACATCCTGCTGCACGCCTGCCTGGCGGCGAAGCAGCCGCTGGTGGTGGACAACACCAACACCACCGCCGCCGCCCGCGCGCCGTACGAGCAGCTCGCGCGGGCGGCGAAGTTCCGGGCGGTGCTCTACTTCTTCGAGGTGACGACGCGCGTCGCCGTCGCGCGCAACGCCGCGCGGACCGGCAAGGCAAAGGTGCCCAGCGTCGCCATCTTCGCCGGGCAGAAGAAGCTCCAGACGCCGACGCGCGCCGAGGGCTTTGACGCCGTCTTTCGCGTCGCACCCGCCGACGCCAACGCTGCGCCCGCCCCCGCTGCCTCGCCCGCGTACCTCGTCGAGCCTTGGCCCGAGGATCGGTTATAGTGCGCGGGCCGACGTTAGGCCGCGCCACCGCATATGAACCCAGGGAGACCCCGCGATGAAGACGCCGACGAACCTCGCGCACCGGCTCGTGCTCGCCGCGTTGATCCTCGTCACCGCCGCCGCCGCGTCCGGACGCGCTGCCGAAGGGCCGGCCGGCATCGTGGATCACCTGGTATTCGGTGATCCCGCGTCGGAGGCGGGGCACGGGCTGAAGGCAAGCGGCAGCGACGTGGTCAAGGGTGGCCTGGACGAGCCGGCGCGACGACTGCTTCCCGCGGGCGCGGGCGATTGGGCGGGCGGCACGGTCTCGTTCCGGATCAAGGTGGACCCCGCCCGGCCGAACTACTTCACGGTCCGCTTCTGGGGCGGCGACGTCACCTCCAACCGCCTGTTCCTCTACTGCGAAGGGAAGCAGGTCGGCTACCGTCACCTCGGCGACATCGAGCAGCTCGACTACGGCAGCGACGAACCGGCGTACAACGGGCGATTCTTCTACAACACCACGCCGCTCCCGCCCGACCTCACGCGCGGTAAGACGGAGCTGACGTGCGAGATTCGCAGCACCGGGCGGATCTGGGGCTACGGCCGCGACTTCGCGCAGTACCAGAAGCCGATGACCGAGCCGACGCGCGGGATCTACCGAGCCTACACGCACGGCGACGGATGCTTCGTCCCGCCGGCCGACGAACGGCAGGGCGATCCGCCGGCGACGCCGACCGTTCGCAAGTCGCCGGGGCCGGAGGTGCTGGAGCAGGTGAAGCAGCGCGTCAACCGGGAGGTCGAGGCGCAGCTCAAGTCCGACCGCCCGATGCACCAGATGCAGATGTCGCTGCTGGCCAAGGCGTACCACGTGAAGTGGACGGCCGCGCATGCAAATCCACGGGCGGTTCAGCGGCTGGTTCAGAGCCTGGATGAGACCTACCGCGCGTACGTGAGGAACCCGCGGCTAGCGCAGGAGGACCCGGTCACTTGGAATCCCGACTGGTTCGGCCTCGGGCCGAGCGGGCAGGTGATCGACCTGATGCGCCAGCAGCTCGCGCCGCTGCTCGACGAGACGATCGACGACGGCGCCGGCAAGTCGCTGCCGCGCCGCGCGGCCTACTCCGCGATGCTGGTCGCCAGCCGCGACTGGAACGCCCGCAACCGCCGACTCTACACCAACCAGTCGATGATCAAGGATCTCTACGGCATCTACCTCTGCAACCGAGGCATCGCCGTGGTAGACCCGGCGAAGGCAATGCCCGAAGCGGCGGCGCGGCGCTACCTGTACGAATCGGTGGGGCTGCAACCGTGGCTCGGCAGCGACACCGACCGCGGGCCGAGCCGCTCCGCCGGCGACAGCTATTTCCAACTGACGGCCAAAGGTCTTACGAAGGAACTCGGCTACGTCGGCAGCTACGGGGAGGTGCTCGACTGGATGAACGATACCTACGAGGCGACCCGTCCTGCGCCGGGGCAGCCGGGCGACGAGAAGATCCGCGCCCAACTGATCAAGGCGGCCCGCGCCCGCGCCTACTTCCGCCACCCGGCGCTGGACGCGGAGGGGAACCGCACGATGCGGCTCGAGCAGGTCGTCGGCTGGCGCGACAGCCACTATCCCGGCGATGTGGTTTACGGCCAGCGGCCATCGCGCGACGCCTCCGCACTGCAAACCGCTGCCGCCACGCTTGAGCCGGAACTCGTCGGCCACGCGCAGCAGATGATCGCCGACAACCAGTTTTTCTGGTCGGAGGCGCACGTGATGAGCGAGAGCGTGCAGGCGCTGCGGATCACCATCGGCCGGCTCCACACGCCGGACCAGCTCGAGCTGATCAAGGCCCAGCCGCCGAGCGGCAGCCGGCTGCCGATGACGTGGGATCAGCCCGACTTCGTCTTCAGCGACGAGGAGGACGGCGTGGTCGCGCTGAAGAACGGCCAGGAGATCTTCTACGCCTCGCTCTACTGGCGGGCGCGCTACGGGATCAACGGGCTGGCGCGCGTGCACCACATGACGCCGCGCTTCGACCGGACGGCGATCGTGCGACAGGAGACGCAGTTTGACCCGTCCGGCAAGACCTACACCCGCGCCAACTGGACCAACTTCGGCTTCGGAAACGGCGGCATCAAGTATCCCGGCGACTTTCGCTCCGCCCACGCCGGGGAGGTGCTCCCGATCGCCAGGGCGCCGCGCGGGATCGAGCTCAAGCCGGGCGACGAGAGCGCCTACGCCGGCAAGGGCACGTTCTACACCCTGCGCTACGGCCCGTACCTGATCGGGATGAACTGCACGGCCGACCGGACGTTCGAGCTGACGGTCCCGGCCGACTTCAAGCCGGCGAAGGAACTGGTGAGCGGGCAGGCGTCATCGTCGTCCGCGCCGCGCAAGGTCGGACCGCGCTCGACGGTCGTGCTTTGGGAGGGACGCTAATCGCACCCCGCGCGGTGGCGGCGGTGGCGGCGGCGCCGGTGGTGGCGCTTTGGGCGCGAGGACGGGCGCGGCTTGCCGGTTTGCGCACGGCGGGGTTATGATGCGCAAGATGAAGCGACGACAGAACAAGTGGCGCGGGCGGTGCGCCCGCTGGGCCGTGGTCGCGATGCTGGCGTTATGCCCCGCGACGGCCACGGCCGCCGACGAGGAGGACATCGTCGACGCCCGCCTCGAAGGTTATCCCGCCAACGTCACCCTCCCCGGCGGCGGCAGCGGGATGACCTGGGTCCTGTTCATCATCCTCGGCGCCGTCGCCCTGGGCGGGCTGTTCAAGGACGCCAAGCGAACGCACCTCGATTGAGAAAGCACGGCACGACGAAGCACGAACTCTAAAACAAATTCGAATGGCGGAAGGAGAAAACGCAAACGGCCCGCGGGCCCCGGCGTCATCCTTGTGGCCATCAGCTTTGTTTTCGTGGCGCAGCGAGCATCGGTGGCAGTGGTCGGTGTGAATGCCTTCCCGGAAGGAGTCCCATGAAACGTCGAATCCTCTGGTCCCTGGTCGCGTTCAACGTGCTGCTGGCCGTCGCGCTGGCGATGCGGGCGACGGGTGACAACCAGGCGGTCGCGCAGGTTCGCCGGCCGGCGGACTACATCCTCATCCCCGGAGAGGTCGGCGGGGGGGCCAGCGCGGTCGTCTACATGATCGACACGACCAACGGCCTGCTGGGCGCGATGGCCTTCGACGACTCGCGCAAGGAGCTCAACATCATGCCGCCGATCGAGCTGGCGCGCGTATTCGAGACCGCCGGACCGGGTGGCATCGGCGGGCGCGGCGGAGCGGGCGGCGCGGGCGCCGGTGGTGGAAACCGCGGCGGGGCGGGCGGCGCGGGCGGCGGCGGGGCGGGCGGGGGACGCTAACTCTCGCGCCAAACGCGCGCCGCGCCACAGCATCGAACGCACCACCCCATCGTGAGGCTGACCATGAAGCGAAACAACGCCAACCTGAGCATCGCATTGCTCTCCCTGACCGCACTGTTGCTGGCCGCGGGCCACTGGTTCCTGCCAGCGTCGGCCCGGGCCGAGGAAGTCGTCAAGGAGCGCGATTACCAGGTCGTCACCGCCCGCGTGCAGCAGGGCGGGGACGGCGTCTACATCCTGGACAACCGGACCGGTCTGCTGGCGGTCTTCACCTACGACCCCGCGACGCGCGCCGTCCGCCCGCGGCAAGTCCGCCAGGTTTCCGACGCGTTCCCCACCGCGCGCTGAGCCGCACGCGCGTGCGCGTGTCGCGCGTCAGCTCGCGTCGTCCGCGGGCGCGCGGGTCCAATGCAACGCGGGGTCGCTGACCGCGCGTCGTGGGGGCGGCCCGGCGGGCGCCTTGTTTGTTCGCCGTACCCAGTTGGGAGGTTCCGTTTTGCAACCCCGCATCGCACGCCTGGCCGAGCACGTGCTCGGCGGCGGACTGCTCACCCGGTCCGACGCCGACTACCTGACCACCGTCGCCGGCGACGACGTCGACGACCTGTTCTACTGGGCCAACAAGGTCCGCATCGCCCACGTGGGGCGCGACGTGAAGTTCTGCGCCATCGTCGCGGCGAAGGTCGGCGGGTGCAGCGAGGACTGCAAGTTCTGCGCGCAGTCCGAGCACCACGACGGCCCGGCCAAGGAGCAGGCGAAGCTCACCGACGACGAGGTCCTCAAGAGCGCCTGGCACGCGGCGGAGGTGGGGGCGGACAGCTTCGGCATCGTCAACTCCGGCCGCGGCCCGACGCGCCGCGAGCTCGAGGACTGGCTCAAGCCGATCATGATGAAGATCGCCGTAGAGGGAAAGACGCGCGCCTGCGCAACCCTGGGCGCGCTGACGCCGGAGACGGCCAGGTTCCTCTACGACTGCGGCATCCGCCGGATCAATCACAACATCGAGACGTCCGAGCGGCATTATCCCAACATCGTCACCACCCACCCTTACGCCGAACGAATCAACACGCTGCGCGTCGCGAAGGAAGCCGGGCTGTCACTGTGCAGCGGCGGGATCTTCGGCATGGGCGAGGCGTGGGTGGACCGCCTGGACATGATGTTCACCCTGCGCGAGCTGGGCGTGGACGTGATGCCGATCAATTTCCTCAACGCCATCGGCGGCACGCCCCTGGAAGGGCAGCCGATGCTGCCGCCGATGGAGTGCCTCAAGATCATCTCGATCGCGCGGCTGGTCCTGCCGACGGCGGAGCTGAAGGTGGCCGGCGGGCGCGAAAAGGTGCTGCGCGACTTGCAGAGCTGGATCTTCTTCGCCGGAGCCGACAGCACCATGATTGGCAACTACCTCACGACCTACGGCCGAAAGCCCGAGCAGGACCACCAGATGGTGATGGACCTCGGGCTGACGTGGCGCAGCTACGACGGCGGCGGGGTGCGGCCGGCAAGCGCGGACCCGCAGCTCAGCCGCGTGGCGCACACCGGCAAGCACCGCATCCCGATCCTGTACGAGCGCGAAGTGACCGCGGCGGCGCCGTTTGCGGGGCCGCTGCCGGTCTGATCGCGGGCGCGACGATGGCCACTGCAGTTCCGCCAGCCGAGGAGAACGGCCCCGCCCGCGCGGCGGAGTACTTCCGCAGCGCCCGCGCCGCCGCCGATCGCGGTCGCTACCGCGCGGCGATCGAGCTGTACCTGGAAGGACTGCGGCGCGACCCGGACGACGTCGAGGCGCACCGGGAGCTTCGCCAGATCGCGCTGCGCCGCCGCGCGGTCGGCGGGAAGCGCGCCGGCATCTTCCGCCAGATCCGTCTCCGCCGCCGCACTCCAAGCCCGCTGGCCAACCTGCTGCACGCCGAGGAGTTGCTCGCCTACGACCCGGCGAACATTGAGTGGATGGTTGCCGCCGCCCGCCACGCCGCCGAGGCCAGGCTGGAGGAGACCGCCGTCTGGCTGCGCGAGGAATGCCGCAAGGCGACGACGACCAACGGCGATAAGCCGGGCGCGGACCACATCCAGCCGACAACGGGCGACGAGGGAGCAGGGCGGTGACATCGCCGGCGGCATCGCGATAATCGCTTGCCGCCGCGGTCGCGCGACCGTGGCGGGTGTTGCTGCGTTCGACCGCTTGACCTTCTCGACGTGTCGTCCGTCCCCGTCATCACCGGCCTTGGCTTGATCACGCCGCTCGGCGCCGGCGCGGACGCGACGTGGTCGGCGCTCATGGCCGAGCGGTTCATCCTGGACCACGCGCGGGCGGCGGGGCTGCCGGCGGGGCCGGGGCGGATCTTCGATCTCGCCAGCGCCGCAGCGCGCGAGGCCGTAGCTCAGGCGCGGTGGAAGGAACGTCTCGCAGCCGCGGGCGGGACGGCGCTCGTCGTGGGCACCAGCAAGGGCCCGGTCGAAACATGGCTCGCCGCCCTACCCTCAACGTCCGATAACCCCGCGGGTCACCCAGGTTCCGCGGCGGCCGGTTATGGGCTGGCTTCGCTCGCCCAGGCGGTCCGCCACGCGCTGCCGTTACTGGACGGGCCAAACCTCACGCTGTCGGCCGCGTGTGCCAGCGGACTGCACGCGCTCATCCGCGGCGCCATGATGATCGGTCGCGGCGAGGCGGATCGCGTGCTGGTGCTGGCGGCCGAGGCGTCGGTGCACCCGTTGTTCCTCGCGAGCTTTCGCCGGCTCGGCGTGCTCCCGCGCGAGGGTCACGGCTGCCGGCCGTACGATCGGACGCGCGACGGTTTCCTAATGTCCGAGGCCGCCGCCGCCATCTGCCTGGAGCGTAACGAGCAGCCGGCGGACGCCAAGCCGCCGCAGGTCCTGGCCCGCGTGGATCGCTTCGCCTTCGGCGCCGACGCGACGCACCTGACCGGCGGCGACCCGGCGGGCGAGACGCTGCGGCACCTGCTCAGGAAGGTCATGGACGCCCGCCCGGTGGACCTGATCCACGGGCACGGGACCGGGACGTCAGTCAATGATCCAGTCGAACTGGCGGCGCTGGATGACGAGTGCTCGACGTGCCCGGGCGGCCGCGCGGCGTCGCCGCTGGTCTACTCGCACAAGGCGGCGCTCGGCCACAGCCTGGGCGTCGCGGGGCTGGTGTCGGTGGCGCTGAACTGCCTGATGCACCGGCGGGGCGCCGTCCCGCCCAACGTCCAGACGCGCGATCCGCTGCCGGCGCGGCACGTCCGGATCGCGACCGAGGCGGTGACCATGCCCGTCCGCCGCAGCCTCGCCGCCGCCGCCGGCTTCGGCGGGCCGATGGCGGTGGTTTCGCTGGTTTCGCCTTAGTTTGTGACCCGCTTCGCCCCCACACGTGCAACTTAACATAACCTTCATTATGGGACGTAGGGGGGTGAAGTCACTTAGCGTCGGGGGCGACGCCGCAGAGCTGCTCGAGCCGCTCGTCCATCGCCTTGCAGGCGGTCATCGGGTCGAACATTCCGAGGTTGTCCGCCAGCTCATCCTCGTAGCCGTCGGGCCGATCGAGGTGCCAGGCATCCTGGAGCTTGCTCGACAGGCTGGCGGGCGAGCCGTCGTGCATCGTGGACTCGTGGATCCGCTTGGGGATCAGCTCCGGGTAGCAGCCCGATGCTGGCACGATCGGCCAGCAGCCGGCGGCGCAGGCGCGGATGGCGCGGAAGTCGGACGGGCAGCCGTCCTTGGTGCTGACGAACACGCCGCTGGAAAGCATCGCCCGCACGTGCGCCGGCTCATCGGTCTCCGCCAGCGTCGTCCGCGGCAGGTCCGCCAGCAGTTCCTCGACCGGGCCGACGGTGATTAACTCGAACTTCTCGCCGCGACGGTTGAGGGTGGACAAAGCAGCGTTGAGGAGGCGAACGTTGGCATCGCGCGTGTCGACGAAGATGCCCCTGCGCTTCCGCTGCACCGGACCCTGCGAAAGGGTGTCTTGGATGTGCTGGAAATCGATCGGCGGGCGCATGAGCTGTGCCTTGGCGGTCAGCTCCAGCATCGGGCTCCGGCCGGAAAGCTCAGAGTGTCGGCCGACGAACGCCGAGGCGCGGGAGAGGAAATCCCGCAGGTGAAACAGCGAGTTGAACCACGTCTCGGTGGCGGCCGTCGCGGTGTTCAGGTTCGCCATGTCCAGGGCGTTATCGGACGTCGCGGTAGGGTGCGGAAGCTGGTTGCTGTGGAAGTAGACCACCGACGGCTTGCGCTGGAGGTGCGGCATCAGCCGGTACAGATCTGCGAGGTTCATGGCCTCGCTGGTGAAGAGCAAATCGACCCGGCCGACCCAGTGGCGGGTGAGCTGCTCGGCGAACCAGTGGGCGGCGACGCTGAGCCGCCGCTCGATCCGCCGCGGCGGGAGCTTGAGCAGCGTCCAGCGGTGGCGGCTGTAGTGAACGAGCGTCTCGAGCATGTTGCGCCGCCCGCCGCCGAAGAACGGCTCCAGCGCGAGGATGTCGAGCTGCCGGGACATCGTAAGTCGATTGTCGGGGAGGGTTAGGGGGATTGGAAGGGGCGCGATGCGAGGTTTCGAACCCCCCGCCGCTTCGCGCTGAATCGTCCGCCGGCTCCTCGCCCACCCCGCCCTCTCCCTTTGCGCTCTCGCCGCCCTAAGGGGGAGAGGGAGTGGCGCGTGCTTATGCCGTCAGGCGCTCGGCAAGGTAGCCCTTGATCTTGTCCAGCGACACGCGCTCCTGCGCCATCGTGTCGCGCTCTCGCACGGTGACGGTCTGGTCCTTCAGCGTGTCGCCGTCGACCGTGATGCAGAACGGCGTGCCGATCTCGTCCATCCGCGCGTACCGTTTGCCGATCGCCTGCTTCGGGTCGTACTCGCACGTGATCTCCTGCCGCAGGTCGAGGTAGATCTTCTCGGCCACCTCGGGCATCCCGTCCTTGTTAACGAGCGGGAAGATGCCCGCCTTGATCGGCGCGAACCTCGGCTTGATCGAGAGCATCTCCTCGGTGCCCTGCCGCCCCGGCGTGCGGCGGTAGCTCTCGCACAGCACGACCAGCACCGCGCGCGTCAGCCCGCTCGCCGGCTCGATGACGTTGGGGATGTACCGGCTCTTCGCCTTGATCTCCTCCGGCGAAAGTCCCTGCTCCTTGAGCTTGAGCTGTAGGTCCTGGTCGAAGTAGTCGAGCTTCTGCCCGCAATGCTTCTGGTGCTGCGTGAGGTCGAACTCGCCGCGGTGGGCAATCCCTTCGAGCTCGCCGAAGTTCGGGGCGGTGAACGGGTAGAGGTACTCGATGTCCACCGTCATCTTCGAGTAGTGCGACAGCTCGTCCTCTGCGTGGTCGCGCAGGCGGAGATTGGAATCCTTCACGCCCAGCGACTTCCACCACTTCATGCGTTCGATCTTCCAGAACTCGTACCACGTGCGGGCCTCGTCCGGGTGGCAGAACCACTCCATCTCCATCTGCTCGAACTCGCGCGAGCGGAAGATGTAGTTGCGCGGGGTGACCTCGTTGCGAAAGCTCTTGCCGACCTGCGCCACGCCGAACGGCACCTTCACCCGCGTGGTGTCCACGACGTTCTTGAAGTTGAGGAAAATGCCCTGGGCAGTTTCGGGGCGGAGGTAGGCCTTGTTCTCCTCGTCGCGGATGGGGCCCGGGTAGGTGTCGAGCATCAGGTTAAACGCGCGCGGCTCGGTCAGCGTGCCGGGCGTCTTGGTGTCGGGCCCGACGATCTTCGCGTAGGCGTCCAGCGGGAGGGTGGTCAGGACGACCTCGTTGTAGTCCGACGGGTTGCGCTTGGCGTCGCGCCTGATCTTCTTCTCGGCCGCGTCGCGGTCGTCGACGAAGGCGTAGCTGTTGCCCTGCCCGTCGGTCGGGACCAGCACCTTCACGTGGTCGGCGCGGTAGCGGCCCTTCGTCTCGCGATCGTCCACCATCGGGTCGTTGAAGCCGGCGACGTGTCCGGAGGCGTTCCACGTCTTGGGGTGCTGGATGATCGCCGTGTCGATGCCGACCATGTCGATCGGGTGGCCGTCCGGGCCGATCGGCGGGGTGATGACCATGTTGTGCCACCACCAGTCGCGGATGTTGTTCTTCAGCAGCACGCCGAGCGGGCCATAATCCCAGAAGCCGCGGATGCCGCCGTAGATCTCGCTTGCCGGGTAGATGAAGCCGCGGCGCTTGCAGAGCGAGACGATCGATTCCATCACGTTGGCGGTTTCGGCGGGCATGCGTGTGACTCCGGCGCGGGTAGGGGCGAGACTTGTCTCGCCCGGCATTCGGGGGCGGACAATGGCGAGACAAGCCTCGCCCCCGACCGCAGAGCAACGAAAACAGCCGCGGTCCCAAGGACCGCGGCTGTCTGTGTTCTACAGGACCGAGGGGCTCGGGGGCGCGGGCTAGGCGGCCTTGGTACCACCCTTGGCGGCGCGGGCGGCATTGAGGCGCTTGGCCAGGCGGCTGCGCTTGCGGGCGGCAGTGTTCTTGTGGATCGTCCCCTTGGTGGCGACGCGGCCGAGCTTCTGCGCGACCTTGCCCAGCTCCTGCTGCGCCTTGTCGAAGTCGCCGGACGTCAGCGCGGTCGCGAACGACTTCACCTGGTTCTTGATCTCTTCCTTGCGCGAGCGGTTGCGGGCGCGGCGCTTGAGGGTCTGTCGGACGCGCTTCTTGGCGGATAACGAGTGAGCCACGAGTCAGTTCTCCGTAATCGGTCGGTCTTCGCTAAAGGGGCGGTAGTTTAGGGATCGGGAGGGGAATGTCCAGCGGGAGGCAGAAATTGGAAATGCCCAAGCACGAAATCCAAGACAACATCGAGTCCCAAAGCAGAAAACGCCGCACCTCAATCCTCTGCGTTTTCACCTTCCCGCATTCGATTTTGTTTCGTGCTTCGTACTTCCGATTCTCTTCCGCTACTTGGCTCCTCCGCCAGCGGCCCGAAGCGCCTTGATCCTCGCCTGGACATCGCGGTAGTTGAAGTTCAACTGTGCGACCTGGCTGTACGCCTTGATGGCCGTCGGGACGTCACCCTTGGCTTCGAGGGCGCGGCCGTACCAGTAGGTCATGTCGGTGGCCTTATTGTCGCCGCGGACCTGATACTGCTCGAGCACGCCGTGGAGGGTATCGACCGCTTCATCGGCGAATCCCGCCTCGAGGAACGCCCTGCCGAGAGCGACACCGGCGTCGAGGCGAAACTTGGGGTCCTGCCGGACCGCCTGGAAGAGCGGGATCGCCTCGTCGAACCGCCCGAGCCGGAACAGCCGGTCCGCCATCTGGTAGCGGAAGCTCGTTTCGGTCGGGTAGTTCTCCGCCCAGAGGGTGTATTCCTTGAGCTCTTCCTCGGCGCGCTCCTGGGCGAACTGCTTGTACTGCTGCTTGAGGTCCGCGTCGGCCGGGTTGGCGCGAACGGCGGTCACCAGGCCCCGCTCCATACGCTGGAGCTGGATCAGCTTGATCTCGCCGGCGCTCTTGCGCCAGCGGAACTGCCGGGTGCTGGCGAAGGCCTGCTCGAGCAGCTCGATGGCGCGGTTCTCGTAGTCGGGATCCTCAGTCTTGCGCAGGGTCTCGACGAACTTCATCAGCTTGCCGGGCTCGTTGGGCTCGGCGCGCCACTCGGCCTCGGCGTCGCGGAGCTGGCGGGCCATCGCGTCGACGGTGCGGATGTCCTTGTCCTTCTCCAGCAGCGCGTCCTGCTTGTCCTTGTCGCGCATCGAGTCGCGGAAGCTCTTGCCGGTCCCGTACTTGCCCTGCGACATGGTCTGCTGCGCGCCCAGGTCCTTCAGCTCCTTCTGAAGGTCCATGTCGTCGGGCTTCATCTTGGCGGCCCAGTTGCAGGCTTCGACCGCCTTGGGCCAATCGCCGAGGTTCTTGTAGATGTCCTTCAAGGTCATGAAGATCTTGAAGTCCGGGCTCTTGGGGTCGCTGATGTTCGCCTGGAGGGTCATCGGGCCGAAGAGCATGGCGGTGTCGTAGTACCCGCCGTTGAAGGCCGCCTGCGTGACCGAGAGCATGAGGTACTTGTCGCCCGGGTCGTAGGCGAGGAGCTTCTCGGCATTGATGAGGTTTTCCTTGTCCTCGCTCGAAGTCTTCTTCAGCTTCATCGCCTCGAACATGCCGAGCTTCTTGCCGCCCGACGCCTTGCGCTTCAGCGCCATGTCGCGTAGCGCCTGGTGCGCGTCGGTGTTCTCGGGGTCGATCGCCAGCCCCTGGAGGAAGAGCTCGATGGAGTAGTCGTAGTTGCCGGTGTCGGCGGCGCCCTTGGCGTAGTCGAAGAACTTCTGCGCCTTCTTCCGGTCCTCTTCGGGGATGTCGCGGTAGCCTTCTGCCACTGAGGTTGTTCCTAATCTCTCTCTCGCGGAATGGAGGTCTCGGGGAGGCCGCGCGACGGACGGTGTCCCCGGCGGGCGCGGGAGCGGCCCCGCCGCCGGTCGAATCTAATGCCAACTTGTTGAACGTGTCAACAAACTCGCTTACCGTTGGCAGTTACGACGCCGTCCCCACATTCTTGCTCCAGCGCGACTTACGGGCGATGTACGAAGACCTCCAGATCATCAACTACCCAGACCCCCGCCTCCGCAAGGTCAGCCTGCCGGTGGAAACCTTCGACGACGCCCTGAAGGCCCTTGTCGCCCGCATGTTCCAGCTGATGCGCGAGCACCGCGGCGTGGGGCTGGCGGCGCCGCAGGTCGGGCAGAACATCCGCCTGTTCGTGATGAACCACAGCGGCGACCCGCAGGACGACCGCGTGTACATCAACCCGGAACTCACCGACGCCGAGGGCGCCGAGGAGGGCGAGGAAGGCTGCCTGAGCCTGCCCGGCATCAACGCCAAGATCGTGCGAGATAAGAAGCTCCGCATCCGCGCGAAGGGCCTCGACGGCCACGAGATCGACCAGGTCGAGACCGGCTATCTCGCCCGCGTCTGGCAGCATGAGACCGACCACCTCAACGGCACCCTCATCACCGACCGCATGGGGGCGGTCGCCAAGATGGTTGCGCGGAAGAAGCTGATCGAACTTGAAGAAGCCTTCGCGTCTGCGCAAGGAAGAACCAAACCGGACAAGAAGCGGATGTGACGAGCGCGCCTTTGGTGAAATGCCGGCGCGTCCGCCCTCTCGTTGCTGGCAGGTCAATGCCCGCGTCAACCGCAGCCCGCGGCCCACACGACACGCTCCCTGCATGTCCCCTCTCCGCATCATCTTCTCAGGCAGCGGCGAGTTTGGCATTCCGACGCTGACCGCGCTGCTCGATGCCGGTCACGAGGTCGTGCGGGTGATCAGCCAACCCGACCGCCCCGCCGGTCGCGGGCGAACGCTCACGCCAACCCCCATCGCGGCGCTGGCGGCAGCGGGGAGCCTCCCGCTGCTGACGACGTCGAACATCAACGCCGAGCAACTCCCCCCCGCCGACGCGATGGTCGTCATCGCCTTTGGGCAGAAGATCGGTGAGCCGGCCGTCCGGCACGCCCGGCTCGGCAGCATCAACCTGCACGCGTCGCTGCTGCCGAAGTACCGCGGGGCCGCCCCGATCAACTGGGCGATCATCCGCGGAGAGCGGGTGACCGGGAACTCGGTCATCCGCCTGGCCAACCGCATGGACGCCGGCGCGGTCCTCGGGCAGTCGCGGCTGGAGATCGGCGAACTGGAGACGGCCGGCGAGGTGCACGATCGCCTCTCCGTCGACGGCGCGCCGCTGGTCCTGCGCGTGCTCGACGAACTGTCGCGCGGCGTAGCGGTCGAAACGCCGCAGGACGAGTCGCAGGCGACGCTCGCGCCCAAGCTTTCGCGCGAGCAGTCGAAGCTCGACTTCGCCCGCCCCGCCGCCGACATCGCCAGCCAGGTGCGCGGCATGTACCCGTGGCCCAGCTGCCGCGTGAAGGTGACGGACGACGCGGGCGAAGACCTCGGCCGCGCCACCCTTGTCCGCTGCCGCGCCACAACGGGTGCCGGCAGCGCCCCGGGCGTGATCTCCGAGTCCGGCCACATCGGCGCCGCCAGCGGGCAGGCGATCGAGGTCGTGGAAATTCAGCCCGAGGGGAAGCGGCCGATGCCACTGATCGCCTACCGCAACGGCCACCGTTGGAACGCGGGCCTGCGCGTCGAGTCGATCGCCTGACTCCCCCGTCTTCGCGCCCCCGGCATTGGCGCAAGTCGCGCAGCAGACTGATCGTTGACACGTTTTCGCCGGCAGGGCTACACTTCGTTCAGGGCCGCTCCGCACGCCGGGCCGCCGCCGGCTGGACATCTCGAAGCATTGAGATCAAGCGTTGGGTTCGCATTCACCCTCCCGAGGTGCACGTGGAAAACCGGAACAATGATGCGCCCTCCCTGGCGTTCCTCTACCCAATCCTGCTGGCAGCGATCGCGGTGCCGGCGCTGGGGGTAGGGATCTACCTGGCGGCCACCGGGCGCGGGTGGGCGATGCTCGCCGCCGGCTGCGGGTGCACGGTCGCCGTCGCCGCCGCCTGGCCGATCCTGCTCGCCATGGAGCGGTCGCGCGCGTCGAACCAGAAGTGCATCGGCGACTTCGTTGGGCCGTTCAACGAGCGCATGCAGCAGATGAGCGTCCTGCTCAACACGATCAGCGAGCAGCAGCTCATCAGCGACCGCACCAAGCAGGTCGCCTACCGAAACCGCGACCGCGAGACCCTCCGCCGCGCGATCCACGAGGAGATCAACGAGAAGGACTGGGAGGCCGCCCTCAACCTTGCCAACGACATGGAGGAAGTGTTCGGCTACAAGCAGGAGGCCGACCGCTTCCGCCACGACGTCGAGCAGAAGCGGCACGGCGAGCTGCGCAAGTTGATCAACGAGGGCCTGGCGGTGATCGACCGTCACGTCCGCGCCGAGCGCTGGCAGGACGCGCTGGCCGAGGCGCACAAGATCAGCCAGCAGTACCCCGGCGACGAGCAGGCGCACAACCTCCCGCAGACCGTCGAGGAGCGCCGCGTCGCGCACAAGCGGCAGCTCCAGCAGAGCTTCGACGACGCCGTCGCGCGCCACGACATCGATGGCGGCATCGAGATCCTCCGCCGCCTCGACCCCTACCTCACCCCGCAGGAGGCCGAGACCATGCAGGAGGCGGCGCGCAACCTGTTCAAGGAAAAGCTCAACAGCCTCAGAACGCAGATCACGCTGGCGGTCCAGGACCACGACTGGGCGCGCGCGATCCGGCTTGGCGACGAGATCACCCGAGACTTTCCCAATACCCGCGCCGCCCAGGAAGTGCGAGAGATGATGCCGGCGCTGCGAGAGCGGCAGAACAACGCCTCGGCCGGCGCGGAGGCCGAGGCGCAGCCTGCGTGACCCGCTGCGCGCGGAAGCACGAAGGAAGAAAGCACGAAATCCGGAACAATTCTCAAGCCAGAACAGAAAATGGCCCCGGTTGGCTAGCGACGCTCGGTGTCATTTCCAATTCGTGATTTCTGATTTGTCTCGTGCTTCGCGCCTAGGGTTTTGAATTTCAACCGCTGGCTTCTGCGCTCCTTCTGCCGGCTGAACGCCCAGCAGCTTCGCCACCATCGGGTGGATTTGCAGCGCGTCCATCGATCCCAGATCTTGTGCGCCCGCGGGCTCCGGGTGCTGCCACAGCGCCAGGAAGCCGAGCATCTCCGGGCACTCGGCCGGGATGTAGCCGTGCGCGCCGCGGTTGACGCCGGGGAACTTGTCGGCGGGGGCGGTGGCGGCGGGGGATCGGCCGTTGAACGCGTGGCCCGGCTTCAGCATCACCACGATTTCGCCCACGCGCGTCGGGTGGTTCATGCCCCATTCGGGCGGAAGCGCCTCGCGCTCGTACGCCTTGGCGAAGTCCCACCGCGCCAGGTCCTTCAACAGTTGCGCTTTCAGCGCCGCCCGCGCGTCGGGCGGCACCTTGCCGAGGTGGACGATCGCTGTCCCACCGCCGGTCAGCACGCGCACCTCCTGCGGCAGCGGCGCGGACAGGAGCTTCTTGAAGTTCACGATTGTGCGGATGCGGGCCATCCCGTGGTCGGTCGTGACCAGGATGTACAGCCGGTCCGCCGGCGACATCTTCTCGCGGAACACGGCCCGCGCATCATCGAGGAACTTGCCGAGCAGCGCGTCGGTCTCCGCCAGCTTCGCCTCGACCTCGCGCGAGTCGGGCCCGAAGGTGTGCCCGGTCGCGTCGGTCCCCTTCACGTAGCCCATGATGAGCCGGAGCGGCTCGGCGCCGGCGTCGTTCCGCCAGGTGTCGATTAGGGTTTGCAGGCGATGCGCGTCGGTCGGCGCATTGTCGAACGTCGGCAGGAAGTAATCCGCCCGAGTTTCACCCGCCTGCGCCTGCGACAGCGGCCAATCATGAACCAGCGTGCGAACGCCCTGCCGCTTGGCCGTCAGCCAGATCGGCTCGGCCTGGAGCAGCGACGCCAGGGCCGGGTAGTCGTAGAGCTTGTCGTCAGCCGAGTGGTAGAACGAGTTGCCCGGCACGCCATGCCCGGCGACCGGAACGCCGGTCGCGAGCGACACGTGCGATGGGAAGGTGAGTGACGGAACCGTCGGGACGAGTTCCTTCGAGAACGCGCCTTCGCGCATGAGCTTGTGCAGCGTCGGCGTGCTGGCGCGGTCGACGTAATCGGGCCGCAGGCCGTCCACGCTGATCCAGACGACCACCGCCCGCCCCGCCGGTGCGGCAGCCGACGCGCCGCCGCCTCGCGCGGCCGACTTCGTCGCCGCGCCGTCGCGCCGCCCCATCGGGGACGACCCGTCGCGGCGGCAGCCGCACGCGAGGGCCAGGAAGCACAAGAGCAGCACGACCCCGCCAAATCGAGCCCATCTCATTTTCATGTCGGGCGAGTCTAAGATTCGGCGATGCTTGATGCCACGATCATCGGCGCCGGCCCGGCCGGCTGCGTCGCTGCCATCCTGCTCGCGCGGCGCGGGCGGCGCGTCGCGCTGGTCGAGCAGCAGCGCTTCCCCCGCGACAAGGTGTGCGGAGAGTGCTTGAGCAGCCTCGGAATCGAAGTGCTGGAACGCCTGGCGCTGCGGGAAGCCATCGCGCTCCACCGTCCGACGCGCCTGGCGCGCACCGCGCTGGTTGCCCCCAGCGGAACCGCCGCGACGATCGATCTACCCCGGGCGATGTGGGGGATCTCGCGGGCGGCGCTCGATACCGCGCTACTGGAGGTTGCGAAGGAATCAGGGGCGCAGCTCGTCCAGCCAGGGCGCTGCGAGTCGATCGACGCCGAAACCCGCACGGTCGCCGTTCGCCACCTGGCGACGAACGAGACAATCACGATCGAGTCGCGCGCAATCCTGCTTGCCGATGGCAAGGCCGCTTGCGGCGCAGCGCGCCCCGCCGCAACGTCCGACCTGGGCATCAAGGCGCACTTCGCTGACGTGGACGATGCGCCAGACACGATCTCGCTCTTCGGCCTCCGCGGTCACTATGTCGGCCTGGCCGCCATTGAGGGACTGCGCTGGAACGTCGCGATGAGCGTCCCCGCGGCGCGCGTCAAGCGCTTTGGCGGCGACCTGAACGCGCTCTTCCAGCAGTGCGTCAGCGAAAACGCCGGGCTCGCGCACCGGTTCCGCGCCGCCCGGCGCATCACCGATTGGCTCGCATCGCCGCTGCCGCGCTTCCCGGTGGCTCGCGCCGGCGCATGTCTGGCGAACGTGGTTACCTTGGGCAACGCCGCTGCCGCGCTGGAGCCGATCGGGGGCGAAGGAATGGGCTTGGCGATGCGCAGCGCCGAGCTGGCGGCCGAGGCGGTGGACGCGGCGCTGACGGGCGATCGGCCGGTGGATCAGGAAACGCTTCGCAACGCGTACGACGCCCTCTGGCGCCGCCGCCGGGTCGCCGCCCGCGCCGCGGCGGTGCTGATGTCCTCGCCGAGGATCGCGAGGGTGACGGTCGCGGTGCTGCGCTGGAACGGATCGCTCGCCCTGCCGGCGCTAGCGCCGCTGGGAAAGCTGTGACCAGCCTCTTGGGGGGCAATAGCGCGCCGCGGCGGGGCCGATCGAAGGTTGATCAGGCCGTCAAACCCACGTGACGGCCACGTGACGGCGACCGCGTGAAGCAGCCAGCGTGAAGTGGCGAGGTCGGCCTCATGCCCTCGCCATCAGGCGCTGCCGCGCCTTCTCGAACTCTTCCTGCGTGAGAATGCCGGCCGAGCGGAGCGACTCGAGTTTTTGCAGCTCGCCGTGCAGCGGCGACGACGGTGCCGTGGGCGCTTTCGCCTTGCCGTCTCCGCCAACGTCCGCTCGTGATGGGATGCCGCGGCCGTCATCGGGCTTCGTTGCCTTGCCCGGACGAGCGCCGCGCGCGGGCGGCGGAGGTGGCGCGGGCGGGGCCAGTCGCGTCACGCGATCCTGCTGACCCTCCGCCACGCCGGTGGCGGCCAGTTTTTTCTGCGGCGGCGGCTCGGGCGCCTTGCCCGCCTCGGCCAGCACCTCGCCCCGCTGCTCGCGCTCGTACGCCTGCTTCATGAGGTTCCGCAGCACCATCAGCAGCGTCTCGGGCTCCACGAAGGTCGCGGGCATGCGCAGGTAGACCGTCTTGGCGTCGATCACGCGCAGCGTCCCCGGCGCGCCGGCGAGCGCGGCGAGCGCGCGCATGGCATCGGTGACGGTGAGCACGACGTCCGGCTCCTTGCGGATAATGCTCTCGACGCCGAAAACCCCGCTCAGCAGTCGCAGCTCCGTCAGCGCAAACAGCAGCACCGCCGGCCGCGGCGGCTCGCCGAACGCGTCCTTCAGGTCGTGCTCCAGCAGGTTGAGCATGTCAACGCTGGTACAGCGCGTGAGCCGGCGATATACGTCCATCCGCTGGCGGTCGGCGGCGATCCACGTCTTGGGGATGAACGCGCTGATGTTGATGTCGACGTGCGCCTCGGGCGTGACCGGCTTGGCCTCGTTCTTGAGCTGCCGGACCGATTCTTCCAGCAACTGGCAGTACATCTCGTAGCCGACGGTCGCGATGTGCCCCGATTGCTCGGGCCCCAGGATGTTGCCGGCGCCGCGAATCTCCAAATCGCGCATGGCGATCTTGAAGCCGGCGCCAAGGTGCGAGTATTCCTCGATTGCCTTGAGGCGCTTGGCGGCGACGGGCGTGACCGGTCGGTCCGCCGGCAGCAGCAGGTAGCAGTAGGCGCGGTGCTTCCAGCGCCCGACGCGCCCGCGGAGCTGGTGCAGCTCGCTGAGGCCGAAGCGGTCGGCGTTGTTGATGATGATCGTGTTGGCGTTGGGGATGTCCAGCCCGGACTCGATGATCGTGGTGCAGACCAGGATGTCCGCCTCGTGGCGGATGAACTTGAGCATCGCCTCTTCCATCTCGTCGCCCTGCATCTGCCCGTGGCCGATGAGGATCCGCGCGTCCGGCACCAGCTGCTGGATCTCGTCGGCCATCTCCACGATGTTGCCGACGCGGTTGTGCACGAAGTAGACCTGCCCCTCGCGCTGGAGCTCGCGCAGGATCGCCATCTTCACGCGGTTGCGGTCGAAGGCCATCACCTCCGTCACCACGCTGCGGCGATCCTGCGGCGCGGTGGTCAGCGACGAGATGTCGCGCAGCCCCAGCATCGACATGTGCAGCGTGCGCGGGATGGGCGTGGCCGACATCGTCAGCACGTCCACCGTCGAGCGCATCTGCTTCAGCCGCTCCTTGTGCGTCACCCCGAAGCGCTGCTCCTCGTCGATCACGACCAGGCCGAGGTCGGAGAACTTCACGTCCTTGCTGATCAGCCGGTGCGTGCCGATGAGGATGTCGACCTCGCCAACGGCGGCGCGCTTGACGATGTCCTTGGCCTCCTTCGTGCTGCGGAAGCGGCTGATGGACTCGATGACGAACGGGTACTCCGCCATGCGGTCGCGGAACGATCGGTAGTGCTGCTCCGCCAGCACGGTGGTGGGGACCAGGATGGCGACCTGCTTGCCGTACTCGACCGCCTTGAACGCGGCGCGCATGGCCAGCTCGGTCTTGCCGTAGCCGACGTCGCCGCAGAGCAGGCGGTCCATCGGGCGGGGCTTGGTCATGTCGGTCTTGATCTCCTCGGAGCTGGTGAGCTGGTCCTCGGTCGGCTCATAGGGGAACTCCGCCTCGAACTCGCGCTGCCACTCGGTGTCAGGCGGATAGGCGGTGCCCTTCTCCGCCTGCCGCGCCGCCTGCACTTCGATCAGCTCGGCGGCCATGTCCATGACCGCTTCGGAGACCTTCGCCTTCTGCTTCTCCCAGGCGCCGGAGCCGAGCCGCGAGAGCTGCGGGTGCCCGTGGAAGCCGCCGATGTACTTCTGGATCAGGTTGATCCGCGCCGCCGGCACGTGCAGCGTGGCGTTCTCGGCGAAGCGCAGCGTGAGGTACTCGTCCGACTTGCCGTCCTTGGCGATGGTCTGGATGCCGGTGAACTTGGCGATGCCGTGCGCAACGTGGACGACGTAGTCGCCGACCTTCAGGTCGAGGAACGAATCCACCGGCCGGGACGCGATGACCTTCTTCGGCCGGCGGCGCACCTCGTAACGGTGGAATAATTCGTGATGGCCGAGGACCGCGATAGGGAGGGATGAAGGGGAAGAGGAGAGCGACGAAGCGATGGAGCGACGGAGCGACGAAGGGTCAGAAGAAGACGAATAACTTTCAGCAGGGCTCCCTTCTCCCCCTCCGTCGCTTCGTCGCTTCGTCGCTTCGTCGCTCCCCTCTCCTCCGTCGCTTCCGTAAACGAACCCGCGGTGCAGATATCCGATCGCGAGCTTCACCGTCTGCTTCAGCCCTGGCGCGTCCTGGTCGAGCAGTTGCTCGAGGCGGGACAGCTCCCCGCCGTTCTCGCAGAAGACGGTGACGTCGTGCTCCTTTGCGAACTCCGCCAGCTCGCCGATCGCCTTCTTCGCCTCGGTCTCAAACTTCTGGAGCGACCGCACCGGCAGCGTGACGTGCGGCACCTGCTGGCTGGAGATGAAGCTCGGCATGGCGGCCGAGCCCTGGTCGAACTGGCTCAGCTCCAAGCGGGCGAGGTGGTCGATGTTCTTCAGCAGCGCGTTGAGCGGGTAGACGCCCTTCACCTCCGGCAGGCGGTCAAGGTAGCTCTTGGCCTGCTCGGCGATCTCCAGCGGCGCCCAGAGGATGATGATCGTGTCGTCGGGCAGGTAGCTGAACAGGTGCGTGGACGATGCCGAATCGACCTGCCCCTTCAGGTCCATCACGCGCACGCCCTCCAGCCGCCGGCCGGAGCCGAGGGTGTCGAGGTCGAAGGTCTTGATGGATTCGATCTGGTCGCCGAAGAAATCAAAGCGCACGGTCAGCCCGACCTGCGCCTCGCCGGCGGCGTCGTTGGACTCGTCGAAGTCGCCGGGGAGGTAGACGTCGATGATCCCGCCGCGAACGGCAAAGTCGCCCGGCACCTCCACCTGGTCCAGCCGGTTGTAGCCGTGCTCGGCCAGCCAGACGATCAGCTTCTCGGGCTCCAGTTCCTGCCCCGGCTTGAGCGTTCGGATCAGGTGCTTGAGCTGGTCGCGCGACGGCACCGCCTGCATGAGCGACTGGACCGGCGCGACCAGGAGCGCCTGCCGGCCCGCCCCTTCGTCCGACGCCAGCCGCGAGATCAGCCGCATGCGGTTGGAGACCTGCTCTTCGCTGAGCTGCCCGAGCGAGCCGCCCATTTCCAGCGCGGGCAGGACTTCCGGCCGGCGGCCGAGGAACAGCTCAACATCGTCCGCCAGGTCGTCCGCCTCGTCGATGTGTCCGCAGACGAGGACGACGGGCCGCTTGAGTTGCGCCTGCACCGCCGCGACGACCGCCGCCACGCTGCTGCCCCACAGCCCGGACGCGGTGGCGGCGCCCGCCTCGCCCAGTTTCCGGGCCAGGTCCACGAGTTCGCGCGCAGCAACAAGCCGCCCGATGGCGTCGGGTGGGGTCTTTGGACTCATAAGTGCGGGAATCTTAGCGCCGTCACCGGCGAGGGTAAAGCGGCGACGGACGGCCACGGTGAGGAACCGTGCCAGGCGCACGGCAGTCCGATAATCCTGCGACCGCTCACGCTGATCGTGCCGCTGAGTGAAGTCTCGCCCCCACCTGTCCGACTGAGGAAGTGGAGGGCAGCACGGCCGTCAGCCCGCACCGGGTGCGAGGCGGGTTGTGCGGCGCTCTCCGCGCGTCGAGAGGGTCGTGGGATGAGCGCCGCCATCACGTCAGCCGTGCAACTCGAAAGCATCGCGGTCTCCACGACCGCGCCGATCGTGCCCGCCGAGACCGTCCGCGCCGCGCCGCCGCCGCCGCCTCTGGTTGCCGCGGCGCCGGCGGTGGAGTCTGCCCTCGATGCCGTGCAGCGCGAGCTGGACGGGCTGCGTTCCGAGTTGGAAACCCTCCGCCGGCGCGACGACTCGCTGCGCTACTACGCCCATCGCCTGGACGAGGAGCTTCGCCTGGCCGCGCGACTTCAGCAGGACTTTTTGCCCAAGTCGCTGCCGAAGGTCGGCCCGGTCCGCTTCCACACCCTCTTCCGCCCCGCCGGCCACGTCAGCGGCGACCTCTATGACGTGATGCGGCTGGACGAGGGGCACGTCGGGTTCTACATGGCCGACGCCGTCGGGCACGGCATGCCCGCCGCCCTGCTCACGATGTTCCTGAAGCAGGCGCTAGTGACGAAGGAAATCTCGGCGGCGGGCTACCGCCTGCTCGAGCCCGCGCAAACGATGGCCCGGCTCAACGATGCGCTGGTCGGGCAGAAGCTCTCGCACGCGACGTTCGCCACCGCCCTGTACGGCCACGTCGACGCGCGCTTGCTGCAACTGACGTTCGCCCGCGGCGGGCACCCGGAGCCGCTGCTCCTCACCGCCGCCGGCGACCTGCGCGTGCTGGAGGCGGACGGATCGCTGCTGGGCATCTTCCCGGACGAGACGTTCGCTCAGGCGACCGTGCAGCTCGCGCCGGGCGATCGCGTCTTCCTCTACAGCGATGGCATCGAGCTGATCTGCTCCCCGGGCGACACGCCCGACGCGCAGCGCTGGCGCGATGAGCTGAAGCGCCGCGCCGGCCAGGCGACGGACGAGATCCTGGCCGACTTCGGCGCAGAGGCGGCCCGCGTCGCCGCCGATGACGCCGGCCGGCCGCGGCGCGACGACCTCACGGTAATCGTGATCGAAGTGGCCTGACCCGCACCCGCTCCTCCCGCGCGCGTGAATCCACGCCCCGCCACGCGCGGCAATGCGCCGGCTTGACCCCCCTCCCGTCCGCACTAAGCTACGCGGCTCGACACCACCGGATTTGGATCGCGTACGACCGAGGAGAGCGCAATGGGCCTGCTGACCGGCAAGAAGGGTTTGGTCCTCAACATCGCCAACGATCGCTCGATCGCTTGGCACATCGCCAACAACGCGATCCAGCACGGCGCGACGTGCGGCTTCGGCTACCTGCCGATGGAAAAGATGGAACGCCGCGTGCGCAAGAGCCTTGAGGAAATGGGCGTGAAGGAGCCGTGGGTGCAGCCGTGCGACGTCGGCTCCGACGAGAGCATCGACGCCTTCTTCAACGCCGCCCGGCAGCAGTACGGCAGCATCGACTTCCTCGTCCACTCGCTGGCGTTCGCCAACAAGGACTACCTTGCCATCGGCAAGTTCCTCTCCACGCCGCGCGACGTGTTCAGGCAGGCCTGCGACATCAGCGCCTACAGCCTGATCGCGCTCGCCCGCGCCGCGGCGCCGCTGATGACCAATGGAGGTTCGATCATCGCCATGACCTACCTCGGGTCGGAGAAGGCGGTCCCCGGCTACAACGTCATGGGCGTCGCCAAGGCGGCGCTGGAATCTTCGATGCGCTACCTGGCGTTCGAGCTCGGCGAGAAGAAAATCCGCGTCAACACCATCTCCGCCGGCCCCGTCCGAACCCTCAGCGCGATGGCGGTCGGCGGCATCGACGAGATGTTCGCCCACACCGAGAAGAAGGCGCCGCTCAAGCGCAACATCGAAGGCGACGAGGTGGGCAAAACCGCCGTCTACCTGCTCAGCGACCTCTCCAGCGGCGTGACGGGGGAAAACCTCTTCGTCGACAGCGGCTTCAACATCGTCGGCCTGTAGCGAAGCGCGTTTGGTGGATGAGCGGTGCGCGGGGCCCGACATCGCGGCGAGTCGTTCGATCCTCTCCCGCAGCGCTCGGCGGGCTTACGCAACCGCAAAACACGCGTGCCGATTTATCGGTCCTGCCGTTGAACCTGACGCTTCAGTTTCCGGACGCGATGGCCGATGAAACCCGTGCATGATGCGGGTTGTTGTGGTCGAGGATGACGTGCAGTTGCGGACGGTGCTTGCCGTCTTCTTCCGCAGCATGGGCGCCGAGGTGCTCGCCCAGTCCGGCGATGGGCAGGACGCGCTCGAGCGGCTCGAGCAGGACGCGTTGCAACCTGACCTGATCCTCACTGACTGCCAGATGCCGCGTCTGGACGGGATCTCGATGGTCCGCCAGCTCCGCCAGCGCGGCGACCAGACTCCGGTCATCATGATGTCCGGCCAAACCGACCCGCAGGTTCAGCAACTCGCCCTCAACGCCGGCGTCAACCAGTGGCTGACCAAGCCCCTGTCCGTCGGAACGCTGAACCTGGCGATCGTCCAAACCTTCCGCGGCACGGCCGCCTAGAGATCCCCTTGCATTTGCCGCGGGGCGCGCATAATATTCGCCCCGACCACTCGCGGGTGTAGCTCAGTGGTAGAGCGTCACGTTGCCAACGTGAATGTCGAGGGTTCGACCCCCTTCACCCGCTTCTGGAATTGGCCCGGTACCGTGAGGTGCCGGGCCGTTTTGTTGGGTGGCGGGGTTTGGGCCGCCGCGGTGGTTGCGCGGCAGAACGTCGAGGCCCGACCCCTGCCGTCGACGAGCCGGCCGACGCTCGCATTTGCCCGCTTGACCGTCGCGCGGGGCACTTCTATTCTCGCCCGCGCATGAACCCCGCCGCCCCCCCTGCCGCCGGTGCTTCCCACGCCGCCGCCGCCGACCTGCGCCAGCAGTTCGAGGCCGTCTTCGGGCGCGGCAGCGGAAAGGTGCACGTGGTCCGCGCGCCGGGGCGCGTCAACCTGATCGGCGAGCACACCGATTACAACGACGGGTACGTCTTCCCGATGGCGATCGAGCCGGAGATCCGCTTCGTCGGCCGCAGCCGCGAGGACGGCATGGTCCGCCTCGCCTCGACGGCGTATCCGGGCGAACTCACCGAGTTTTCGCTGAACCGCAAGATCGACACCGCCGCCGGCGGAGCGGGCGGCGGCGAGGCGGGGTGGACCAACTACCCGCGCGGCATCATCGCCGAGCTGATCGACGCCGGCATCCCGCTGCCCGGGATGGACTGCCTGATCTCCAACACCCTCCCGGTGGGCGGCGGACTGTCGAGCAGCGCGGCGCTGCTGGTCGGCACCGGGCGGACCATCCTGGCGCTGGCGGGGCTGGGGATGGACGACCAGCGGCTGGCGCTGCTGGCGCAGAAGGCGGAGCACGAGTACGCCGGCGCGCCCGTCGGCATTATGGACCAGACCATCGTCGCCTCCGCCCGCGCAGGGCAGGCGATGATGCTCGACTGCCGCGACCTGACCAAGGTGTTCGTCCCGCTCGACCCGCGCGAGCTGCGCGTCGTCGTTGCCAACAGCATGGTCAAGCACGAATTGAGCGGCGGCGAATATGGCGAGCGCCGCCGGCAGTGCGAGGAGGCCGTCCGCTATTTCCAGAAGGACAACTCGTCGATCACCGCCCTGCGCGACGTGAGCGTGACGCAGGTGGAGTCGGCCCGGGGGAAGCTGTCGGAGGTCGTCTTCAAGCGCGCGCGCCACGTCGTCGGCGAGATCGCGCGCACGTCGCGCTACGCCGTGCTGCTTGGCGAGAAGCAGTACGACGACGCGGGGCAGCTCATGGTCCAGAGCCACGCGTCGCTGCGCGATGACTACGCGGTCTCCACGCCGGAGCTGGACTTCCTCCAGGAAGAGGCGATGAAGGTGCGCGGCGTGTACGGCAGCCGGATGACCGGCGGCGGGTTCGGCGGGTGCACCGTCGCGCTGGTCCAGCCGCGCGCGGTCGAGCCGTTGACGCAGCACCTCCAAAAGACGTTCGAGGCCAAGTTCGGCATCCAACCCGTCGTCTTCGACACCCAGGCGGCGGCGGGCGCGAGCGTGGTCGAATAGCGAGTGGAACCGCGTTCATCTGCCGTTAACCTCTGCGTTCAATGACCACGATGCGTGACATCCTGCTCAAGCTATCCCGTCGCGAGGACCTCACGCGCGACGAGGCGCGCGAGGCGTTCGAGGCGATCATGTCCGGCCAGGCGTCGGAGGCGCAGATCGGCGGGTTGCTGGTCGGTCTGGCGTCGAAGGGGACCACGGCTGACGAGCTGATCGGCGCGGCTTCGGTCATGCGCGAGAAGGCGGTGCAGGTCGGCTGCGGGCCGGGCGCGGACGGCGTGATCCTCGACACCTGCGGCACCGGCGGGGACGTGCGCGGGACGTTCAACATCTCCACCGCCGCCGCGATCATCGCCGCCGCCTCGGGCGTGCGCGTCGTGAAGCACGGCAACCGCTCCGCCTCGAGCAAGAGCGGTTCGGCGGACGTGCTGGAGAAGCTGGGCGTGAAGCTGGAGCTCCCGCCGGAACACCTCGCGCGTTGCGTGAAGGAGGCGAACATCTGCTTCGCGTTCGCGCGCAGCCACCACCCGGCGATGAAGCACGTGGCGCCGGTGCGGTCGTCGTTGGGCATCCCGACGATCTTCAACTTGCTCGGCCCGCTGACCAACCCCGCGCGGGCGAAGCACCAGGTGCTGGGCGTGTTCGCGCCCGAGCTGACCGACCGCCTGGCCACGGTGCTGCGCGGGCTCGGCAGCGTGCGCGCGTGGGTGGTCAACGCGATGGACGGCCTGGACGAGATCTCCACGCTCGGCCCGACCCGTGTCAGCGAGCTGCGCGACGGCGACGTGCACACGCGGACGATCGATCCGCGCGAGCACGGGATCGAGTACGCCCGCCTGAGCGACCTCCAGGTGGACAGCGTTGAGCAGGCGGCCGACGTCCTGCGGCGCGTGCTCGCGGGCGAGCGCGGCCCGGCGTTTGATATCGCGGCCCTCAACGCCGCCGCCGCCCTGGTGGTCGCCGGTCGCGCCACCGACCTGGGCTCGGGGCTGAAGCTCGCCCGCGAAGCCCTCGACAGCGGCCGGGCGCGGCAGACGCTCGAGGCGCTGGTCAGATGCTCCCAATCCGCCGGCTGAACGCGCCCGGGCGCGCCGAAACCGTTTCGCATTCGCTGTTCAGGTTCCGTTCGCGCCCGTTTCAGGCATTTGCCGATCGTGTCGCGCGGCCGCAGAATGGGGGGCATGGACGCTCCGTCCCTTCCCTTCCCCAAGCGCATTGATCTCCATTGCCACAGCGACGCCAGCAACACCGCTGCCGAGGTGCTGCTCAACGCCATCGCGTGCCCGGAGTGCTACAGCGCCCCGCTGGACGTCCACGCGCAAGCCAAGCGGCGCGGCATGGATTTCGTCACGATCACCGACCATGACACCATCGATGGCGTGATCGCCCTGGCGGCTCAGCGGCAGGACGTGCTGGTGGGCGAGGAGGTCACCTGCTGGTTCCCCGAGGACCAGTGCAAGTTCCACCTGCTGGTCTTCGGCATCGACGCCCGGCAGCACGCGGACCTGAAGGCGCGGGCGGAGAACGTCTACGCGGTGGCGGAGTACGTCGAGGCCGAGCGCATCGCCCACTCGGTGGCGCACCCGATCTACCGGCAGAACGACAAGCTGGAGCGGTGGCACGTCGAGCGGCTGATCCTGCTGTTCAAGGGGTTCGAGTGCCTCAACGGCGCGCACTCGCCGCTGCACCGCGAGGCGTTCGAGCCGGTGCTGAACCGCCTGACGCCGGCCGAGATCAAGCGGCTGAGCGAGACGCACCTGCTGGCGCCGCGCTGGCCCGAGCCGTGGGTAAAGGCGCGGACCGGCGGCAGCGACGACCACGGGCTGTTGAACATCGGCCGCACGTGGACGGAGTTCCCCGCGGAGGTGTCGTCGGTCGGGCAGTTGCTCGACTGCCTGCGCAGCGGCATGTGTCGGCCGGGCGGGGAATCCGGGTCGAGCGCGAAGCTCGCGCACACGTTCTACGGCATCGCGGTGCGCTACTACTCGCGCCACATCATGCCGCCGGGCGCGGCGCCGAACTTCACCACGCAACTGTTGCAGACGATCGTCGGCGAGAAGCCGGCGCCGACCAAGGCACAGATGGCCGGGGCGGTGCTGCGGTCGAAGGTGCGGAAGCTGAAGGACCGTATCGTCTCGCGCTTCGCGCGCACGAGGCCCGCGCCGGACGCGCACACGGCGGTGCTGAAGACGCTGTTTGTCGAGTCGCTCAACCGCCGCGTGCGCCAGTACCCGCAGCTGCGCGACGCGCTGGGCAAGGGGCTCCCGCCGCTCGGGGAGCACGAGCAGATGTTTGACTTCGTGTCCAAGATCAACCGTGACATCAGCGGCGGCTTGGCGGCGGCGATCGGCAAGAGCATCGACGACGCCAGCTTCACCGGGCTGTTCGACTCCATCGCGGCGATCCTGGCGCACCAGTTCGTCATGTCGCCGTACTACTTCAGCGTTTTCCACCAGAACAAGGAGCGGCACCTGCTGCGGCAGATCACCGCCCAGCACACGCCCAAGCGGCCGGAGACGCTGAAGGTCGCGCTGTTCACCGACACCTTCGACGAGATCAACGGCGTCGGCCGGTTCCTGCGCGACATGGCGGAGCAGGCGCGGCGCGCGGGGCACCAGCTCACCGTCCACACCAGCGCGCCCGCGGTGAAGTTCGATCACCCCAACCGTCGCAACTTCGAGCCGCTGCTCTCGCGGCCGCTGCCGTATTACGAGGAGATCATCCTCAACCTCCCGCCCGTGCTGGACGTGCTGGAGTGGGCGGACCGGCAGCAGTTCGATGCGGTTCACGTCTCCACGCCCGGGCCGATGGGGCTGTGCGGGTGGCTGGTCGCCAAAATGCTGCGCGTGCCGCTGCTCTGCACGTACCACACCGACTTCCCCGCGTACGTCGACAAGCTGACCCGCGACCACCGCGTGACCAACGGCACCGTCACCTACATGAAGTGGTTCTGCGGCCAGGCGGCCGGCGTCTTCTCGCGGTCGGGCGCGTACCGGTTCAAGCTGAGCGACCTGGGCGTGCCGGAGGAGAAGATCCTCCAGATCCAGCCGGCGGTGGACGCCGAGAAGTTCAACCCGTCGCACCACGATCCGAACCTGTGGCAGTCGCGCGGCATCGGCCAGCCGCACCGGCTGCTGTACGTCGGGCGCGTCAGCGTGGAGAAGAATTTGCCGATGCTCTGCGAGGCGTACCGCAGGTTGTGCGAGAAGCGGCGCGACGTCGCCCTGATCATTGCCGGCGACGGGCCGTACGTGCAGCGGATGCGCCAGGCGCTGTCGCACCTTCCGGCGCACTTCCTCGGCTATCAGGACGACGCGCAGCTCGCGCCGCTGTACGCGTCGGCGGACCTGTTCGTCTTCCCGTCGCGCACGGACACGCTGGGACAGGTGGTGATGGAGGCGCAGGCGAGCGGCCTGCCGGCGCTGGTGACGCCGGACGGCGGACCGAAGGAATCGATCGAGGATGGCCGGACGGGCGCGATCGTCGCCGGGGACGATCCGGCGCGATGGGCGCAGGCGATCGAAGCGCTGATCGATGACGCGCCCCGGCGGCAACGGATGGCGCTGGCGGCGGCGCAGCGCGCATCGCGGCTGTCGCTGGCGGCGACGTTTCACGGCTTTTGGAACGCCCACCTCTCGGCGTGCGAGCATGCGGCGGCGTCGCCCGCAGCCGCGCCGGCAACGGCGGCAGCAGCAGCAGCGCGGGCAGCGGCCACCCCGGCATCGCGCCTGTGACACTGGGAGCGAGCGCCTGGCCGCGCCAGTCTTGAAAAAGCGCGGCGGGTTATAACCGGTTGTTCATTTCTTTCGCGACCGGGTCACGTAAGATGGTGGCGTCATGCGATACCTCAGGCTGACGATCGTCGTCGTGGCGCTGGCGGCCGCGGTGTTGAGCGCGGCGGTCGGGGCATTCGCGCAGGCGAGCGGCCCCGCTACCACCGGCGTTGCCACCGCGACCCCCGCCACCACGGCGCCGGCGGTCGCGACAACCGCCGCCACACCCGCCACGCGCAGCGCGATCGGCCATGCCGACGCGCTTGCCAGTTCCCGCCCGGCGACGACGGCCGGTCCTGCCGCCGTGGTGACCCTTGAAGGCGTCGTCGACGACTTCTCCCGCGACTCACTGTTCAAGCGCTTCCGCGAGGCGAAGGCCGCCGGTGCCAAGACGATCATCCTCAAGCTCGACACGCCCGGAGGCCTGGTGAGCGCGGCCATGGACATCACCCGCTTCCTGCGCTCCCAGGATGACGTGCGCACAGTCGCTTACGTCGATGGCATGGCCCTGTCGGCGGGCATCATGATAGGCCTGGCGTGCGACGAGTTGGTGATGGCGCCCGATTCCAAGATCGGCGACTCCGCACCCATCATGATGACGTCCAACCGCGATCTCGCCACGCTCGGCGAGACCGAGCGTGCGAAGGTCGAGAGCCCGATTTTGTCTGACTTCTACGCCTCGTCGGTCCGCAACGGCTACGACCCCCTGCTCACCGCCGCCATGGTGACGATGAAGCGCGTGGTGTACTACGTGCAGGCGCCGGGCGGCGAGCGAAAGTTCGTCGAGGAGCGCGAGTACGACCGGCTGATCAAGGACGGCTGGAAGATGGTGCCGGGCGTGCCCGCGCCCGTCGACGCCGACGACACGCTGCTCACCGTTCACTCCGATCTCGCGGAAAGGCTCGGGCTTTCAAGAGGCACCTACGCGACGCCCGAAGCTTTCGCGTCCTCGCGCGGGATCGCCGTCGCCGCCACCTACGCGCCGCACGGCGGTGAGCGCGTGGTCGGCTGGCTGGGCAGCGAGGTGGTTCGCGGCGTGCTGATCTCGGTCCTGCTGATGGCCATGTACGCCGCCTTCAGCCATCCCGGACAGGGCTGGCCCGAGGCGATCGTGCTGATTTGCCTGGCCGTCGTCGTCGGCGTGCCGATGCTCACCGGCTACGCGACGTGGTGGGAGGCGATCGCCATCCTTGCCGGGCTGATCTTCCTGGCGATCGAGCTGTTCGTGATCCCCGGCTTCGGCGTCACCGGCATCGTCGGGCTGGTGCTGTTGCTGGGCGGGTTGATCATGACCTTCGTCGCCGCCGAGCCGGCCATTCCCGGTACGCTGCCGCAGTTGAAGGGAACGTGGATCAGCCTCCAGCGCGGGCTGATGGTGGTGACTGCGGCGCTGGCGGTGTCGCTGCTGCTGTGGATGTGGCTGAGCCGATACCTCCCGAGGCTTCCCTACTTCAACCGGTTGATCCTGACCAGCGTCGCGGGCGACGTCGAGGCGGTCGACCTGCTGCGCCCCGTGGAGACCGGACCGGCCGTCGGCGACGTCGGCGTCACGGTGAGCGAGTTGAAGCCGGGCGGCGCGGTGAAGTTCATCACCGACAGCTACCCTGAGGGTCGCATTGCCGCCGTCGTCAGCGAGAGCGGGTACGTCGCCGCGGGGAGCAACGTGGTCGTGCGCGAGGTCGCGGGAAACCGCGTGGTCGTGCGGACGCAGCAGGCCTGACGCAGCCGCGCGGCTTGGGCGGTTCGCCCGGGCGCTTGCCGCGACAGCCGGAAGCGGAGATCAGGAGCGGCTGCCGCCGCGGGCCGGGCGAGATGCCCCAGCCAGCAAGAGGAGCCATGTTCGAAGGGTACTCGCTAGTCTTCATGCTCTTGGTGATCGGCGCGGTGCTGCTCGTCGCCGAGGCGCTGCTGCCCGCGCACGGCGTGCTGGGGGCGGGCGGGGCGATCGGTTTGCTGGCGGCGGTGGTGGTCTGCTCGCGACAGAACCCGTGGCTGGGCCTGACGCTGCTGGTGGCGATGGCGGCGGCGACGCCGCTGGTGTGGACCGCCTTCGTCAAGGTCTGGCCGCACACGCCGGTCGGCAGGCGCATGGTCCTCCCGCCGGTGCCCGAGGCGGCGGCGGACGCGCCGGTCCGCGTCGGGCAGAGCGGCACGACGGTGAGCGAGCTTCGGCCGATGGGAACCTGCGAGTTCGACGGCGGCGGTCGCGTCGAGGTGATCAGCGAGCACGGCATCGTCGCCCCGGGCACCCGCGTGCGCGTGGTCGCTCTGTCGAACAATCGGCCGACCGTGCGCGTGGTGTAGCCGCCGGCCGCGAGAACGCGTTGTCCGCGCGTAAGGGACGCCAGCGCGGCGCATGCTAGCGCGGCCCGCGGTGCCGAGGCTTGCTGGGCGGCGACCGCTACCCGGCGACCGCTGCCCCGCGACCAATTTGGCCCGGCCAGTTGGGAGTGCGCGAGCAGACGAAGAGCTTCGAGTGGAATCGCCCGCCCGCCACGACGGCGCGTGCGCGGCCGAGACAGGCTAAGGGACGCAACATGATGACCAACGTTCTCGCACAGTTTTCCAGTTCCGGCCCCGACGGCTCGAACGGCCTGTGGTGGTTTCTCACCATCATCGTGCTGGTCGTGCTGCTGGTGATCTTCGGGGTGCTGTTCCAGTTCCTCGGACTTTACGTCCGCGCGCTGGTCAGCGGCGCCCGCGTCGGGCTGCTCGACCTGGTCGGCATGCGGCTTCGAAAGGTCAACGCGCTGGCGATCGTCAACAGCCGCATCCAGGCGAGCCGCGCCGGCATCAACGTCAGCACGCCGGAGATGGAGAGCCACGTGCTCGCCGGCGGCGACATCATCCGCGTCATCAACGCCATGATCGCCGCCAACAAGGCAAACATCGACCTGCCCTGGAAGACCGCCACCGCGATCGACCTTGCCGGGCGCGACATCCTCGACGCGGTGCAGACCAGCGTGAACCCGAAGGTGATCGACGTCCCCAACCCCGCGCTCGGCCGCATGACGATCGACGCGGTGGCGAAGAACGGCGTGCAGCTCAAGGTGAAGGCGCGCGTCACCGTGCGGACCAACATCAAGAGCCTGGTCGGCGGCGCAACCGAGGAGACGATCATCGCGCGCGTCGGCGAGGGCATCGTCACCGCCATCGGCTCGGCGGTCGACCACAAGGACGTGTTGGAGAACCCGGACCACATCTCCAAGGCGGTGCTGCACAAGGGCCTGGACGCGAACACGGCGTTCGAGATCCTCTCGATTGACATCGCCGACATCGACGTCGGCGAGAACATCGGCGCCAAGCTGGCGGCGGACCAGGCGGGATCGGACCTGCGCCGCTTCCAGGCCGAGGCCGAGCAGCGCCGCGCCATGGCCGTCGCCCACGAGCAGGAAAACATCGCCAAGCAGGCGGAGAACCGCGCCGCGGTGGTGCTCGCGGAGGCGGAGGTTCCCCGAGCCATCGCCGAGGCCTTTCGCCAGGGCCACCTCGGCGTCATGGACTACTACCGCCTGAAGAACGTCCAGGCCGACACGACCATGCGCGAAGCCATCGCCAGCCCGGGCGATGGGGCGAAAACGTAAAGGCAGATGTCTGAACCAAGAACGCGAGTGACGATGCGAGCTGATTTCTCCTTTTGAGGCATTCAGGTTTGTTTCGACATTCGTGCTTTCTCCATTCGTGCTTCTCAGCGATCCGCCCGCTTTGAGCGCGCCTTCATCTGGAGTCCCCCTTGGGTGGTTTCATCGTCTTCGTCATCATCCTGATCGTGATCTGGACGCTGAGCGGGATCGCGAACTGGGTGAGCAAGCAGCAGGAGCAGGAGCGGCGGCGCCGGCTGCGCGAGCAGATGGCGCGCGCCGGGCTGGCGCCGCCGGAGACGCTGACGGCGCAGCGCCCGCCGAGTCGTCGCCGCCCATCCGCCGATGCGCCGGCCGCGGGGTTCCGCGGTGCTGCTGGTCCGCAGCAGTCGGCGCGACGGACATCGCCCCAGCGGCCGCCGCAGGTCCCGGCGCAGCGGGCGCAGGCGGCGCCGCAGAAGCAGAAGCAGCGCGGCCGGCGGCAGCAGGCGACGCCGCTCCCCCCGCCGCCGCTGCCGGCGCTGGCGTTCGCCGACCAGCAGGTCGCAGCGCCGATGCCGCCGTCACCGATCCTTCAGCCCATCTCGCCTGCCCGTCCCGCGCGGGCGACCGGCGGTCGAAGGGCCGACGCGCCGTCCCTTTCCCGCTGGCTCCAGCCCGGCACCCTGCGGCAGCAGTTCATCCTGACCGAGATCTTCCAGCCTCCCCTGGCCCTGCGCGAGCAGCAACGCAGCGGCGTCTAATGGGGCAAACACGTGCCCGCCGGAGCGCGGGCGGCGACCCGAGGTGAGAGGTGCGCGAGGCAAGCCTCGCCCCTTGGGCGTGGCGCATCGCGCTACCGCCGTGCCTTCGCCGGCGACGCCTTCCTGATCTTCAGCGACGCGTAACGCGGCAGCTCCCCCACCAGCGGCGCGGCGTAGTTGAGGAACGCCTTGGTCACGAACAAATTCTTGTCGTCGATGTACTTGTCGGCCATCGGGCGGGCATTGATGGCGACCTGCTTCAGCGGGATCGTGCCGAAGCGGCTGGAGTAGCGCGGTCCCTTGTTCCGCTCGATGGTGACCATCACGCCGCTCACGCCGGCGCCGGCCAGCCGCGCCGCCTCGACGCCGGCGCCGTACGCCTCGTCGTAATCCAGCTTCACCGCGCGGTCGCCGGCGGACATCTGGAGGCTCTCGGTCACCTGGAACTCGCCGCGCCACCCGAACGCGCTGGCGAGCATGCGGTGCAGCATCATCGCCGCGCTGGTTCCGCCCATCGCGCCGAACTCGACGTTGCTGAACTTGTCGGTCACCTTGCTGGCGCTGACCGGGGTGCCGTCGGCGTAGCTGATCCCTTCGCCGCAGACGACGCTGACGAAGCCGAACCGCGCGTGCGCGCGCTCCGCGGCGTCGAGGAACTTCTGCTGCTCGAACGGGCGCTCGGGGACGAGGATGATGTGCGGCGGGTCCTCCGGCCGGCGCTTTGCCAGCGCCGCCGCCGCCGGCAGCCACCCCGCGCTGCGGCCGACCGTCTGAAACACCGTGAACGGATCGACGCGCTGCATGTCCCGCGCAAGCAAACCGCCCTGCTGCACGCTCAGCGCCACGTATCGCGCGGCGCTGGGGTAGCCCGGCGTGTGATCGACGCCGAACAGGTCGTTGTCCACCGTCTTGGGCACGCCGACGCCGATCATCTCGTAGCCGACGCTGTTGGCGTGCTCGACAATCCGGTGGATCGTGTCCATCGTGTCATTGCCGCCGATCATGAACAGGTAGCGCACGTCGTACTTCCGGAGCTGCGCCAGGATCGGCTCGAAGTCCGGGTCCTTCAGCTTGTGACGCGACGAGCCCAGGGCTGACGATGGCGTGGTGCGCAGCGCCTTGAGCGTCTGGGGATCCTCGGCTGAGAGGTCGAGCAGGAAATCGCCGAGCACGCCCTCGATGCCGAAGCGCATGCCGAAGACGCGGCCGATGTTCTTCATCTTTCGCGCACCGTCGACCACTCCGACGAGGCTGGAATTGATCACGGCCGTCGGCCCGCCGGACTGTCCGACCAGCGCGTTGCCCTTGAGCTGCATGTTGCTGCCTCTCCCGTTGAGTTGACGCTCCCGCGGCCCGGCGGGTAGGGTGAAATAGCGGTCGAACCTGCCCGAATCAAGCCAATGGAATCCAAGCACATCCTCTACTGCGGCGACACCTCCCTGACCGGCGCGGCCGCCTACCTCGCGGGGTTGATGACGCGGTTCGGGCTCGGGTTTGAGTACGTCCCGAGCGACCGCCCGTTGACGCTCGACCAGGCGCGGCGGCCGGGGCGCAAGTTGTTCGTCGTCAGCGACTACCCTTCGAGCCACATGGCGCCGGCCGTGCAGGGAGCGCTGCTCGAGCAGGTCGTCGCCGGCGCGGGGCTGTTGATGATCGGCGGGTGGGAATCGTTCCACGGCCACGGCGGCAACTGGGACGGCACGCCCGTCGCCGCCGCCCTGCCGGTGGAGATCCAGGCGGAGGACGACCGCATCAACTGCGACCAGCCCGCCCTGCTGATCCGCGCCGAGGAGCACGAGATCGTCGCCGAGCTGCCGTGGAGCGTCCGCCCGCCGACGGTCGGGGGGTTCAACCGCGTCAGCGTCAAGCCCGGGTCGGCCACGATCCTGCTCGTGCAGCAGTTCCAGGCGGTCTTCGAGGGCGGGCGGTTCAACTTTGTCCCGCAGCAGCAGCACCCGATGCTGGTGCTGGGCGCCCACGGCGCGGGGCGAACGGCGGCGCTGATGACCGACCTCGCCCCGCACTGGGTTGGCGGCCTGGTGGACTGGGGGGATGACGAGCGCGTCACGGCGCAAGCCCCCGGCGGCGCGGCCGTTGAGGTCGGCAACTTTTATGCGCAGCTCGTCGTCAACCTGCTGGCATGGACCGGGAAATTCCACGGCCAGCGCGTGGACTGATCGGCGCACTGGAACGGCCGACGCGCCGCGCGTAGAACCTATCGCATGCCCGACGCCTTCTCCTACACCCGCCTCCAGGACGGCAACAAGCTACGGATTGCCACGCTGAAGGAGGCGATCGGCGTCGCCGCGGAAGTGCGCGAGACCTGGCTCTTCGTCAGTCCGCACGACGACGATCTGGTCATCGGCGCGGGACTCTGGATGCAGGCGGCGGTGCGGGCGGGCGTGGACGTGCAGGTGCTGGTCGTCACCGATGGGCGCATGGGCTACTGCACGCTGGACCAGCGCGACACGATCAGCGACGTCCGGCGCCGCGAGACGTACGAGTCGTTCGAGATCCTTGGCGTCGGCCCGAAGCAGATTGCCTGGTTCGGCTACCCCGACGCCGGCCTGTACACGCTCCAGGGTCGGCGCAGGCAGCGGGCGGACGACGAGGCGCCGGCGATCGAGGGGTTTGTCGGGCTGTCGAATGCCTTCACCTATCACCTTCGCCGGACGCGCGCTGCGCGCGTGTTCGTGCCGACGGCGGCGGACCTGCACCCCGATCACCAGATCGTCAACAACGAGCTGATGATCTCCCTCTTCCACGCCGCCGGCGCCATCTGGCCGGAGCTGGGCGCGCCGCTGGCGGACGTGCCGAAGGTGTACGAGCTGGCCATCTACTGCGACTTCCCGCAGCCGCCGCAGCTCCAGCTGCGTGCGAGTACCGAGGTGTTCGAGAAGAAGCTCCAGGGCATCCTTGCCTACCGCTCGCAGTTGCAGATCGCCCGGCTGGTCGAGATCACCCGAACCGCGGGCCCGCTGGAGTACCTGCGCGAGCTGAACTTTCGGTTCTACTCTCCGGCCAGCCACGCGGCCCGCTTCGCGTGAAGGTGCCGGTAGCCGCAGGGGAAACAAACCCGCCGCAACGAGCGGCGCGGGCGCCGGCGATGTCACGGCCTTGCGCGCGTCCGTGATGTAGGTGGCTCCGCTGACTCGACTTCGACTGCGATCCCTCCGCCGCGGACGTCGAGAAGCTGGGGAAGATGAAATCTTTCTTAGCGGCCACGACACCCTCGGGATAGAATTGGCCGGCCGGAAGCGTTTCCGGCCCATCACTTTCAGGAGGGGTGCGGGCCAGCGCGGTGCGTTGTCGAGACGACTCTGCGCCAACAACCGCACTTTGACCAATGGCTCGTTCCGATCGTCGCCGCCGTCAGTGCGCCCTTTCTTCCGCTTGTGCGCAGATCGACCTGCTGGAGTCGCGCCGGCTGCTCGCCAGCGCCGCCGTCCAGTCGGGCGTGCTCACCATCAACGGTGACGGCACCAACGACGCCGTCACCGTCGCCCCCGCCGCGGGCGGGCAGGTGACGGTCAGCATCAACGGCGGCAGTTCCTCCTTCTCCGCCGCCGCGTTCACCTCCATCCTGGTCAACGCCAACGCCGGCAACGACAACGTCACGATCCACTCCGCCATCACCAAGCCCGCCACGCTAAAGGGCGGCGCGGGGAACGACTCGCTCACCGGCGGCGGCGGCAACGACCTGATCGACGGCGGGACCGGCGGCGACACGATCAAGGGCGGCGGCGGCAGCGATACCGCCGATTACTCCGGCCGCACCAACGCCGTCACCGTCGGCGTCGGCTCGCTGGCGGACGACGGCGAGGCCAATGAGAAGGACAATGTCGCCGTCGACGTGGAGACCATCCTCGGCGGCAGCGGCAACGACAACCTCAAGGGCGGCGGCGCTAACAACCGCCTCGTCGGCAACGGCGGCAACGACACCCTGCAGGGGCTTGGTGGCAACGACACGCTCGATGGCGGCGCGGGAACGGATTCGCTCGTCGGCGGCGACGGCACCGACACCGCCATCAACTCCGCCGGCGACACCCTCGTCGGCATCGAGAACCCGCCGCCCGGCGGCGGCGGCGGCGGCGAGATCACCATCACCTTCGATGGCATCCTCAAGGTCACCGGCACCGACGGCGCCGACGTCATCTCCATGACCCAACCGGCCGGCGGCGGGAACTTCACCGTCAAGGTGAACTCCCTCACCCGCGTCATCGGTCCCAACGACTTCAGCGCCGCACAGTTCGACGCCCGCGGCGGCAACGACAGCGTCACCGTCGCCAGTCCCAGCTTCATGCCCGTCACCATGCTCGGCGGCACGGGCAACGACTCGCTCACCGGCGGCGCGGGCGATGAGTTCATCGACGGCGGTCTCGGCGCCGACATCATCAAGGGCGGCGCCGGCATCGACACCGTCAACTACAGCGGCCGCACGAACGCCGTGCAGGTCGGCCCCGGCACGATCGCCGACGACGGCGAAGCGAACGAGAAGGACAACGTCGCCCCCGACATCGAGAACATCAACGGCGGCGCGGGCAACGATACGCTCAAGGGCACCGGCGCCGGCAACACGATCTCCGGCGGTGGCGGGAACGATTCTATCGTCGGCAACGCCGGCAATGATTTTCTCCTGGCCGGCGAGGGCAACGACACGGTCTACGGCGGTGAGGGCAACGACGAGATCGACCTCGGCTCGGGCGACGACTACGCCGACGCCTTCATCGGCAACGACACGATCCGTGGGCAGGCGGGCAACGACACGATCAACGGGCACGCCGGCAGCGACCAGGTCCACGGCGGCGCCGGCAGCGACAACCTCCACGGTGGCGACGACAACGACACCCTCGACGGCGGCGAGAACGCCGACACCCTCAACGGCGGCCAGGGCACCGACGCCGCCGTCAACACCGCGGGCGACACGCTGATCAGCATCGAGGTCGGCGGCGGCGGCGGACCCGCTCCGGGCGCGGTTCTCAGCGGCGGCGTCCTCACCGTTACCGGCAGCGCGGCGGCGGACTCCATCCAGATCGTCGAAGAGGGCACCGGCTCGCTCATCGCGATCGTCAACGGCAACGAGACCTTCTTCGCTGCCTCCAGCGTGAAGAGCGTCGTCATCAACGCCCTCCAGGGCAACGACGGCATCTCCGTCGAGTTCAGCAACGGCGGGCCGACCGGGAACAACGGGTTTTACACGATTCCCACGACCGTCAACGGCGGCGACGGTAACGACGAGCTCTCGCTCTACGCTGCCTCCGCCAAGTTCGTCGGCGGCTCGGGCGACGACGGCGTGGGCCTCAACGGCGGCGCCGCCGCCGACTTTGACGGCGGCATCGGCATCGATACCTACACCGACCACTTCTACAACATCTCCTACGGCTACGCCCTGCCTCCCTCAGTCGAGAACGCCAGCATCCAGAGCGGCAGCCTGACCGGCAACGCGTTGAACAACGTCCTCACTCTCCACATCTCCGGTGACATCGACGGCGGCGGCGGGAACGACCTGATCACCAGCGGCACGGAAGACTTCTTCTCCAGCGCCCTTCACGGCGGAGAAGGGAACGACACCATCATCTGCCACGGCGCCAACGACACCGTCGACGGCGGCGGCGGCAATGACCTGATCCTTGCCCGTTACAGCGGCGGCGACGCCTTCCACGGCGGCGCCGGCAACGACACCATTGACTTCTCCAACCGCACCGAGGGCCTCACCCTCCGCATCGGCGTGCTCGCCGCCGACGATCAGGACTTCATCGACAGCGACGTTGAGAACATCATCGGCGGCAGCGGCAACGACCACATCGTCGGCAGCGACCAGCCCAACCTGCTCATGGGCGGTGGCGGCAACGACACCCTCAGCGGCGGCGGCGGCAGCGACACGCTCAACGGCGGCGACGGCACCGATACCGGCGTCAACGTCGCCGGCGACGCCCTCATCAGCATCGAGAACACCAGCGGCGGCGGCGGCCCCGGGCAGCCTAACACTGCCCTCATCACGGCCGCACGCACGCTCCTCGTCACTGGCACCGCCGGCGCCGACGCCGTCTTCACCACCCAGTTCTTCACCGGCAGCGACCCGCACTACCAGGTGAAGCTCAACGGCCAGACCTTCGACTTCGACACCGACGACTTCGACAACATCCTCATTCACCTGCTGGGTGGGAACGACACCATCGAGCTCAGCTCCATCACGCTCCTGAGCCAGTTCCAGCGCCCCGCCACGCTAAATGTCGGCGCCGGCGATGACGAGATCCGCTTCCTCGCCACGGGCGGCGTTGGCACCGTGATCGGCGAGGGCGGCAACGACACGCTCCTGGTCGACAGCGACGGAGGCATCCCCTTCTTCGAGGGTGGCGCGGGCACCGACTCCTTCAGGATTAGCAATTCCGACGTGCAGTTCCTCGACATGGCGGTCACCATGCCGGGCGTCGAGAACGCCCAATTGTCGACGGGCAAACTGATCGGCAACGCGCTCAACAACGTGCTGGCGATCGACCAGCTTGGCGGGACGATCATGGGCATGGACGGCAACGACCTGCTCGTCGGCCCCGGCGAGTCCGCCGCCACGCTGGACGGCGGCAACGGCAACGACACGCTCCGCGGCGGCGAGGCCGGGGACCTGCTGCGGGGCGGCGGCGGCAACGACACCGTCGACTACTCCGCGCGTACCGCCAACCTCACCATCGGCGTCGGCACCCTGGCCGACGACGGCGAGGCCGGCGAGGGGGACAACGTCTACCTCGACATCGAGACTATCCTCGGCGGCAGCGGCAACGACTCGATCAAGGGCGGCGACGCGAACAACCTCCTGGTGGGCAACGGCGGCAACGACACCCTGCGCGGCAACTACGGCAACGACACCCTCAGCGGCAACGCCGGCACCGATCTCCTCAACGGCGAGGGCGGCTCCGACACGGCCACCAACAGCGCGGGAGATATTCTCGTCAGCATCGAAGCCACGGCGTGATCAGCCAGCACGGCAGGGCGCGAACCGTAGCGTGCGGCGCGCAAGGCTCGTGCGGCAGGTGCGGCGGGTGAGGAGGAACCGCGTTCAATCGGTCGTCAGCGGGTCGTGGCGTGGCGGAGCTTCGGAGGGATCTTCGCGATCGACCACGGGCACCTGGTACTTCCCGTCGAGCCATCGGCCGAGGTCGATCAACTTGCAGCGGTCGGAGCAGAACGGGAAGTACTTTGGCAGCGGCCCGTCCGCGGGAGGCTCAAAGACCGGCTTCTTGCAGGTGGGGCACCGCATCGCTGAAAGATTCTAGGCAGCCGGCCCGGACGCGGTCATGCGGCGGCCGCGCCTCGCGCTTAAGTGCGACTTGCAGTGCGCGCCTTCGTCGCCTCCGGGGCAGGTTCGCGCGAGAGGAACAGGTTCCGGTCCGCGCTACTTCTCCTTCTTCTTCCCCGCCGCAGGTTTTGCGTCGCTCTTGCTCGCGGGCTTGGCCTCGCCCTTGGCGGGCGGCTTGGCCTCGGTGGCGGGCTTGGCGTCGGACTTGGCTTCGGACTTGGCTTCGCCTTTGCTCTCGCCGGATCCGCCGGCGTCGCCGCCCGCGCTGCCGCTTTCGGCCTTGGCCCTGTCGGTGTAGCTCTTGTCGCGGTAGTCGGTGATGTAGAAGCCGCTGCCCTTGAAGATCAGCCCGGCGCCGGTGCCGATAAGCCGGCGTACCTTGGCCTTGCCGCACTCCGGGCACCGCTTGATCGGGGCCGCCATGATCGACTGGAACCGCTCGAAGGCGGCGCCGCAATTGTCACACTTGTACTCGTAGGTGGGCATCGCAGTTTTCTTCGTAAGCGCGCGCCGGTGAAGCGAGTGCGGTCGGGGCGGCCGCTACCCGTTCTTCGCGACCGAAACTTGCGCCGGCCGGAGGGTCCGGTCGTGGAGCGCGTATCCCTTTTGCAACGTCTGCACGACGCTCCCCTGGGGGTGCTCATCGGTCGCCTGCTGCATGAGCGCCTCGTGCCTGTTGGGGTCGAACGGCTCGCCCGGCTGCGGGGCGATCTCCTGCACGAGCTGCTGCTTCAGCACGTTGAGCCACTGGTCGTGGACGATCTGCATGCCGCGCAGGATGGTGGCGGCGTCGCTCTTGGCCGGGTCCTGCGCCAGCGCGCGCTCGAAGTTGTCGATGACCGGCAGCAGGCTTTTGATCAGGTTGGCGTTGGCGTACTGGAGCCGCTGGTCGGCCTCCGCCTGGATGCGCTTGCGCGAGTTCTGGAAGTCTGCCTGCGCGCGCGCGAGCTTCTCGTAGAGCATGTCGCGCTCCGCCTTGACGCGGTCATACTCGGTGCCCGCGCCGCCGGCAGCCGTGCCCGGCTCGCCCTCGAGCGTCTGCTCGCCCTGCGGCGGCTGCTGGTCGTCGTCGATGGGAATGCGTGTCATGGCTGTCTCGTTCGTTGGTCGGTGTTTCGCCCGTGGCGCCGCGTCGTCGCGGCCGAGGGGCCGGTGCATTCAACAACTGACCGCGCGCGACCTGCAACGGACAATACTCAATCGTCGGGCTTGAAGACGTCCTTCAGCTTGTCCAGAAATCCCTTGCGCTGGGGCATGGCCGCGCCGTCCTCGGTGGTGGAGAACTCGCGCAGGAGCTGCTTCTGCCGCTCGGTCAGCTTCTTGGGGATCTCGACCAGCACCTGCACCAGCTCGTCGCCCATGCGGTGGCTGCGGACGTCGGGCAGGCCGCGGCCCTTGAGCTTGAACACCTCGCCGTGCTGGGTGCCCGACGGGATCTCCAACGGCTCGGGGCCCTTGAGCGTCGGCACCTCCACGCTCGCACCGAGGCACGCTTGCGTGAAGCTGATCGGGAGCTGGCAGACGAGGTCGTTGTTGTGCCGGCTGAAGATCGGGTGCGGCTTGATGGCGATATAGCAGTGCAGGTCGCCGGCAGGCGCGCCGCTTTCGCCGGGCTCGCCCTCACCGGCGATGCGGACGGCCTGCCCCTCGTGCACGCCCGCCGGGATGCGCACGGTGACGACACGCTTGCGGAGCTGTCGCCCGGTCCCGCCGCAGCTCTGGCAGTGATCTTTCACGACGCTGCCGCGGCCGCGGCAGTTGGGACAGGTGGTGACCATGCGGAACATCCCGCCGAACCCCTGCTGCGCCACGCGCCCCTGCCCGCCGCACTGCACGCAGACGACCGGCGAGGAGCCCGCCTTGGCACCGGTCCCGCGGCACTGCTCGCAGTTGTCCTGCTTCTCGAACTCGATGGTCTTCTCCGCGCCGGCGGCCACCTCGGCGAGCGAGAGCTCGACTTGCGTTTCCAGGTCGAAGCCGCGCTGCGCCCGCGCCCGTCCGCCCGCGGCGGCGGCGGCGCCGCCCGCTCGCGCGCCGAACCCGCCCAATCCGCCGAAGATGTCGTCGAACATCGAGAAGATGTCCGTGACGTCCATGTGGGAGAAGTCGTGCGCGCCCTGCACGCCGCCGTGGCCGAACTGGTCGTAGCGCTGCCGCTTGCCGTCGTCGGAGAGGATCTCGTACGCCTCGGCGCACTCCTTGAACTTCAGTTCCGCCTCGGCCGCCCCGTCGCCGCTGTTGCGGTCAGGGTGATACTTCATCGCCAGTCGGCGATAGGCGCGCTTGATCTCCTCGCCCGACGCGTTGCGCTGGACGCCGAGAATCTCGTAATAATCACGCTTGGTGACGGCCATAACGTCCTGATGGGTGACTCGTTGATCTCCGCTTCGCCGGCCCGCTACGGCGCTACCGATGGTAGGCGGCGAATCATACGAATATCGGCCGGTCCGGCACGCCCGGGTGACGTTTTTCGCCGGCAATCCCGGGCCGCGCGGGAATTATTCGCGAGATGGAGACGGTGAATCCGAAGCGGCCGGATCGAGACGCCTCCCCGCCGGATTGACCCGGCAGGTCGCATCGCTGCAACACTTCCGCACCGCGGGACGCGCCGTGCCGAAACACCGGCGGGGACGGCGCGGGTCGCCGCGCCGTCCCCGCTCAATTTCCTTTTGTGCAAGGCGCGCTTCGTTACGCGACTGCCCCCTGCACCGGCGTCGTCTCCTCGCCCTTCTTCTCCTTCAGCTCCGTCAGCAGCACGTCGGTGGTCAGGGCCAGGCCGATGGCGCTGGCGGCGTTCAGCAGGGCGGTCTTGGCGACCTTGGCCGGGTCGATGATGCCCATCTTGAACATGTCGCCGTACTCGGCGGTCGCGGCGTTGTAGCCGTAGTTGGCGTTCTTGTTCTCCAGGATCTGCGCAACGATCACCTCGCCGTCCTCGCCGGCGTTGTCGGCGATCTGGCGGCACGGGGCGCGCAGGGCCTCGGCGAGGATGTCGAAGCCGAGCTTCTCGTCCGCCTTCGCCTGCCGCTTGCCGTTCTCCACCGCCTCGATGGCGCGGAGGAACGACACGCCGCCGCCGGGGACGATCCCTTCCTGCGCCGCGGCGCGGGTGGCGTGCAGCGCGTCGTCGATCAGGTCCTTGCGCTCCTTCATCTCCGTCTCGGTGGTGGCGCCGGCGCGGATGACGGCCACGCCGCCGGTCAGCTTCGCCAGGCGCTCCTGGAGCTTCTCCTTGTCGTAGTCGGACGTGGTGGTCTCGATCTGCTTGCGGATCTGCTCGGCGCGGCCCTGGATTTCCTTCTTCGACCCGCCGCCCTCGACGATGAGGGTGTTGTCCTTATCGACGACGACGCGCTTGGCGCTGCCGAGGTCATCGAGCTCGACGTTCTCGAGCTTGAGCCCGAGATCTTCGGAGATGAACTTGCCGCCGGTGACGACGGCGAGGTCGCCCATCATCGCCTTGCGGCGGTCGCCGAAGCCGGGCGCCTTGACGGCGCAGATGTTCAGCACGCCGCGCAGCTTGTTGACGACCAGCGCGGCCAGCGCCTCGCTCTCGACGTCCTCGGCGATGATCAGCAGCGGGCGACCGCCGGTGACGATCTTGTTGAGCAGCGGAAGCAGCTCGGCGAGGTTCGAGATCTTCTTCTCGTGCAGCAGGATGTAGGCGTTCTCCAGCACCGCCTCGAGCGTGGTCGGGTTGGTGAGGAAGTACGGGGAGAGGTACCCCTTATCGAACTGCATCCCCTCGGTGTACTCCAGCTCCGTGCCGGTGCCCTTGCCCTCATCGACGGTGATGACGCCTTCCTTGCCGACCTTCTCCATGGCGTCGGCCATGAGCTGGCCGATGTGCTCGTCGCCGTTGGCGCTGATGGTGGCGACCTTGCGATAGTCGTCCTTGTTCTTCACCGGGCGCGAGATGTTCTGGATGGCGTCGGCGGCGACCTCGGCGGCCTTGAGGATGCCGCGCTGGATCTGCACCGGGTTGACGCCGGCGGTGACGTACTGAAGGCCTACCTTGAAGATCGCCTCGGCGAGCACGGTGGCGGTGGTGGTGCCGTCGCCGGCGACGTCGCCGGTCTTGCTGGCGACCATGTTCACCAGCTTGGCGCCCATGTTCTCGAACGGCTGCGGGAGCTCGATTTCCTTCGAGACCGTGACCCCGTCCTTGGTGATGCGCGGGCTGCCGAACGACTTCTGCAACACGACGTTGCGCCCGCGCGGGCCGAGCGTCGCCTTGACCGCCCGGGCGAGCTGCGACAACCCCGCGGCGATCTCCGCCCGGGCGTCGCTGTCGAACTTCATCTGTTTTGCTGCCATGGATGACTCCAGAGTTGTCAGTTGCTAGTTGCCAGTTGCTAGTTGCCAGTACGGACGTCGCCGCTGCCTTTGCTGGCAACGGGCAACTGGCCACTGACAACTCTTCTCTTCCTATTCCAGCACGCCGAGCACGTCGGTCTCGCGGAGGATGACGAGCTTCTCGCCGTTGATCTCCACGTCGGTGCCGGAGTACTTGCCGTAGTAGACGGTGTCCCCGGTGCGCAGGCCAAGCTCCATCGGCTTGCCATTGTCGTCGAGCCGGCCGGGGCCGACGGCGACGACCTTGCCGCGGGTGGGCTTCTCCTTGGCCGTGTCCGGCAGCAGGATCCCGCTCTTGGTCTTCTCTTCCGCTTCCGCCTGCTTCACGATCACGCGGTCTTGTAAGGGTCGAAGTTTCATTTGCATTCCTCTGCTTGAATTTCGTCTCAAACGGCGGCCGCGAACTCGTCCACCGTGAGGTTCGCCGAGCGGATCAGGCTCCGCAGCGTCCCTCTTGCCACTTCCTTAGATCCGGCACCGACAGCGTCACCACCTCGCCTGACCCGATCATGATGATGTGGCTGCTCGACTGCCGAGCAACCTGCCACCCGAAGTGCTGGAACACCCGAACGACCTCGCGGCCGCTGAGCACCGGCAGCTTTGAGCCCATCAGGCGGTTACCTCAATCTGGCGCGTCTCGATGGTGAGCGGCATCCCCTGCTCCGCCCGGACTTCCAGGCAGAGACGAATCGCATCCTCGATGTTTTTCAGCGCGTCTTCGCGCGTTTCCCCCTGGCTGACGCACCCGGGAATCGAAGGGCACTCCACCACCCAGGCGCCATCCTCGTCTCGCGTAATGGTCACGGAGAATTTCATTCGATTCGCTCTCCGGCGGTCCGTATCGGGAATGTCGGAATGACGGCGACGAGAAGTCGGGGTTGCCGTCCGGCTATTGCCGACGAGGGCCGTAGGTCACATCATGTCATCCATCCCGCCCATTCCCATGCCGCCCATGCCGCCCATGCCGCCGCCCATGCCGCCACCGCCATGGTCGTGGTCGTGGCCGCCGGCGCCGGGCTTCTTGGGCTGCTCGACGATGATGCAGTCGGTGGTGAGCAGCAGGATGGCGACTTCCGCGGCGTTCTGGAGGGCGGTGCGCTCGACCTTGGTCGGGGTGATGATGCCGGACTTGACCATGTCGACGTACTCGCCGGTCAGGGCGTTGTAGCCGGCGGCGTCCTTGGACTCCATGACCCGGCGGACGACGACGCTGCCGCTCGTGCCGGCGTTCTCCGCGATCTGGCGGAGCGGCGCGGTCAGGGCGGTGCGGACGATCTTGACGCCCTGGGCTTCGTCGCCCTCGGTGGCGAGGTTGGAGCCGCCGTTGAGCGCCTTCATGGCGCGGATCATGGCCACCCCGCCGCCGGCGACGACGCCTTCCTCGACCGCCGCGCGGGTGGCGTGCAGCGCGTCCTCGATGCGCGCCTTCTTCTCTTTCAGCTCCGCCTCGGTGGCGGCGCCGACGTTGATCTGCGCCACGCCGCCGGCGAGCTTCGCCAGGCGCTCCTGGAGCTTCTCGCGGTCGTAGTCGGAAGTGGTGGTCTCGATCTCGCGACGGATCTGGGCGATGCGGCCCTGGATCTCCTTCACGTCGCCGCCACCCTCGATGATCGTCGTGTTGTCATTGTCGATCGTGACCTTCTTGGCGATGCCGAGGTCGGACATCTCGACCTTGTCGAGGTCGACACCAAGGTCCTTCATGATCGCGCGCCCGCCGGTGAGGATGGCGATGTCCTCGAGCATCGCCTTGCGGCGGTCGCCGTAGCCGGGCGCCTTGACCGCCGCGACGTTCAGGATGCCGCGCAGCTTGTTGACCACCAGCGTCGCCAGTGCCTCGCCCTCAAGGTCCTCGGCGATGATCAGCAGCGGCTTCTTCGCCTTCTGGATCTTCTCCAGCAGCGGGATCAGCTTGGTGGCGGCGGAAATCTTCTCCTCGAACACGAGGATGAGCGGCTTCTCCAGCTCGACGGTCATCTCATCCGGATTGGTAATGAAGTTCGGGCTCAGGAAGCCGCGGTCGAACTGCATCCCCTCGACGACGTCCACGGTGGTGTCGAGGCTCTTGCCTTCCTCGACGGTGATGACGCCGTCCTTGCCGACGCGCTCGAACGCGTCGGCCATGATCTTGCCGATCTCGCGGTCGTTGTTGGCGCTGATGGTGGCGACGGACTCGATGTCGGCCTTGCCCTGGATGGGCTTGGACTGCTTCTTGAGGTTGGCGATGACCGCGTCGACCGACTTGCGGATGCCGCGGGCGATGGCCATGGCGTCGGCGCCGGCGGTGAGGGAGCGGTACCCTTCCTTGAAGATCGCCTCGGCCAGCACGGTGGCGGTGGTGGTGCCGTCGCCGGCGACGTCGGAGGTCTTGGAGGCGGCCTCCTTCACCAGCTTGGCGCCGATGTTCTCGTACTTGTCGCGCAGCTCAACTTCCTCGGCGACGGTCACGCCGTCCTTGGTGATCGTCGGGGCGCCCCACCCCTTGTCGATGACGGCATTGCGGCCGCGGGGGCCGAGCGTCGCCTTTACGGCGCGGGACAGTTTGGTCACACCCTCGAGAAGCGACTTGCGAGCTTCTGCGTCAAAGGCCAGCATCTTCGCGGCCATGGAAATAGCTCCTTTCAGCGCGGAATCGGAAAACCCAAAGTGAGCTTCACCCTGAGGCGAAGGCCGGAGCCTTCGTCCGGGCGGCCCATAACAACGGGCGTGCCGGAGGGGCAGTGTCGCGTAAGTGGTTAGATAAACGACGGTTATCAGCGGAGAGGGCGAGGTCCGCCGACGGGTTTTCCTGTCACGCTGGCAGGCGGGTTCCGCCCGCCACCAATTGTGGCAGGAGCCACCGCCATCGCGTGATGCGGAGTGACGAGGCCGGGGGTATCTCTCCTCGGCCGAGTCGGAGTAGGGTAGTCGCCGCCCGACCCTGCCAACGAAAGGACGCTCATGCTCAACCGCGCGCTTGCCCGCCTCTGCCTGGTCGTCGCCTTTTTGACGATGTCGTCGCTTCACGCCGCGAATGCGCCCGACGAGGCGAAGTCCCACGTGATGCCGCACGCCGCCATCGCTGGGAAGGATCTGTTGAACGACGAGGTGCTCAAGCGGGTTCCGGCCGACAGCGCGTTCTTCCGGTCTTTCCTTGGGCTCACCGCTGACGACTTGTCCGTGAGCGTGATCCTTCCGCCCCTCAAGGACATCAACACCACCGGGTACGCGCAGCCGCTCGTGCAAGTGGTCGGCACGTCCGAGACGTCCGTGACGAACGGCCAGCGGACGCTCGTGGCCGTGTTACACCGTTGGGTGACCTACCCGAGGCGGGGTGAGGTGGAGGCGACGGCAAACGTGGAATTCGTCCTCACCGTCTCCTACGACCGCGCTGACGGCGCGGGGGCCATGATCCTTCCCTGTACGGCCGAGGTGCGCGTCAAGAACGACCGCGAGTACTCCTACCGCAACGCGACGCCGGACCTCCGGAAGATAACGATCGTGACCCGGCCGAAGTGATGGGATCGGCGCGAGGGGGAGCTTCCGCGCCGCCCGCGGCGGCGGAGCGCGCTGCCGCCGGGGTTATAAAGCGAAAGACCCGGCGATCACTAAGACCGCCGGGTCTCGATGTCGTGACGCGTGCGGGTTGCCGCGCGCGTTGTCACGCCTGGACGACGAGGCTACTTCTTCTCGTCCTTCTCCGGCGTTCCGGGCGCTGCCTTGGGTCCGCCGGCGACGTTGGGGACGTCACTGGGCTTGACCTGGGCCGCGGCGCGGTTCTCGCGCCGGATGGCGTCGTACACTTCTTTCCGATGGACGCTGATCTCGCGGGGGGCGTTGATCCCCAAACGCACCTTGTCGCCGCGGATGTCAACCACGGTGACCTCGATGTCGTCGCCGATCATGATCGTCTCGTCACGCTGACGGGACAGAACCAACATAGGTGGCTCCTTCCTGGGATGGGCTGGCTTCCAAGAGCCGCCCGTAAGGGGCCTGAACTCGTTTCAAGCCCGGGATGGCCGCCGCGCACAAAAGGCATCCGTGCCGCGCGGGACCGAACCGGCTTGTCGCTGCGACCGATTGTAGGCGACCGGCCCGAAGGTCCGGTACGGCGATTGTTTAGGCCGCCGCCCGTGACGCCTGCTGGACTGAGGTCGCCGACAACTTGGTCAGCGGCTGACGGCAGGTCCACTTCTTCTCGGTCAGCACCACCTGCTGAGCGAGTCGGGTTGCCGTGTTGATGACCAGGGGACCCAACAGGTTCCCGGTCAACCATTCACCGACCCGGTTGCAGATCACCAGCAGTCGGCCGTCCTTCGTATCGGCCAAATGCAGGTCCTGCTGAGTCTCTTCTCGGATCGGAACGTCATAATCCTTGAAGAACGCGTTGGGGTCGGTCACCAGGAAGGCAAGATTCGGATCGTCAAGGCTTTGCATCCAATAATATGGGCTCTGCGGCCCTGCCGGCAGGAGCGCGAACAGCGCCGCGTCGGGCAGCCCGACCAGCCCACGGGGGAAGGTGAGCAGTTGCTCTTGGCCGATCGTCACTTCGCCGAACCGGCTGGTCTGGATCTGCATGGCGGTCGCTCCTGTTGATCTGCGGGGCCCGCGGCCCCCCTGCTGGATGGGAGAGAGGTTGGAAATGGTTAGTCGGTGGAAGCCACGCCCTGCCGCGTGCCCGGCGGACGAACCTCGCCGGCGGCGCGGGCGGTGACGACGATCGAGTAGACCTGTCCGGTCGCCTCGTTCTTCGCCCGCACCAGGTCCCCCTTCGCGCCGGTCTCCAGCGCGCGAGCGACGGTCTCGATGGCCTGCCCGTTGACCTTCATGGCGACCGTGACGAACTGGTCCTTCAGCACCAGCGGCGCGAGCTTCAGGTCGCCGGCCGACAACGCTTCGCCGCGCTTCATGTCGCGGGCGAGCAGTTGCCCGACGAGTTGCTCGACGCCCGTAGCGCGGTCCGCCGCGGGTCGGTCCACCCACGCCGTGCGCGCGGTCATGTCGTCCGCCCTGAGCGCTTGACCCTTCGACAGCGAGCGAGCGAGGACCACCTGTTCCTCGCTCGCCAGCGCCTTGGCCGTCAGCGTGGCGCGGCGCTCGGTCGTATCCGTGCGGATCAGCACCTCCCACGACACGGCCCCCAGGCCGGTCGCGCGGCTGGAGTCGAGGTCGAACCGGCAGCGCGGGCTGGTGAGAATCAGCGTCGCCGTGTCGCGCGGGTCGAAGGTGATCTGCACCCGGTCGGCGGGCAGCTTCAGGCGATCGAGCAGATCGGTGACGAGCAGGTCTTTCAATGCTGTCTGTCGCGCATCTGCACGGACGGTTTCGTCCGCGGCCCCGGCGCCGCCGGCGGGACGGGTGGTCGCGCCCGCAACCGCCTCTGCGGGCGCGGGCGCGGGCTCCTCGTCGTTCAGGTGGCTCAACAGCCGGGCGAACGTCGCGTCGTCCACCTCGTTTCGGCGAACCGCGCAGCTCGCGGCGCCGGAGAAATGGATCTGCGACAAACTCACCCCGCGGTCGTGCAGCACCGCCTTGATCTCCGGAACCATGACGACGCGCACCGGATGCGTCTGACTCAGGCGGGCGACAACCGTTTCGGCCACCGGCCCGAGCACGTCGTCGTGCTCTTTCGCCCAGCGGCAGAGCTGGCGGAGCGTCACCTCCGAGCCGTCGATCGTCGCCTCGGTGCGCAGCTCGAGCACCGGCTCGGAAAGCTCGACCGACATCTGCTCGCTTGGACCGGCGGCGAGGATCACGCCGCCGTAGCCCCACTGCGACACCAGGGTCTGCGTCGCCCAGGCGAGGATGGTGATAATCACCAGCAACTGCACGGTCTTGCGGACGCCGAGCGGCTTGGGGTTCATCATGGCAACGACCTCGCGCGGGACACCTCGGAACGCGGAACGGGAAACGCGCACCTGCACGGCGTAAAACGAAATACGCCCGCCGGTCGTTATCGGACAAGAATGTTTTCGGACTTGAGCGACCGCGCCGCAGGTACGGGCCGCGCGCATCGGCGACAGCTTCGTCGGCGAGAGTAGCCCAGTGGCGTCCGGGTGCTGCGGCTCAGCGACGACCGGGAAGTGGGCGGGTCAAGATGCCGGCGGCGGGTCTCTGCGTGACGTGCCTCGCAGTCCCGAGGACCAAGGCTAAGCCCCGTTGGCGACCGCCGCATGGCGACGACACCCCCGCCGTCAGGCGTCGTGCAGTGTTTTCATCAATGTCCGTCCATTTACGAAACTTCCTCAAGTGCCGCGACCGATAACTGATCAGCGGGTCGACCGCCGCTCGAGCGCGGGCTCACACCCCGTCTGGAGTGGGCAAGCGCGTGGGCGGAGCGGCCGGACAGTCGGCGCGGGATGGTACACAAAACGGCCTGTTGCGGGCCGGCGCCATAGCCGGGTCGCGCCGCCGGGCCTCCCCGCCGAACGCGCGCCACAGAAGTAAAATATTCGTTGAAATCAATGATCATCCCGTGGCCGGCGCACGTAACGCTGGTAAGGTCGGGAACGAGGGCCGGTCGTAACGGCAGTTGTCGTTCGCCTGGTGAGTGATCCTTCGATTTCGTAGCGCCTGTTGCGGGCTGCCGGGGCCGAAGACGGTCCACCATTGATTCGTCACCTTGGAGTTCCTGATGAAGCGCAGCCAACCCGCGCGCGGGGGTTCCCCCCGCCGCGCTAGCCGGTCCCGGTCGCAGCACAACGAAGCTACCGCAAACAAGCAGCGCGACCTCGCCGCCGGGCGGTGCGTGACCGAATCGCTCGAGGCGCGCCGGCTGTTCGCGTCGGCGATGCTCATCGGCGAGAACTTCGGCAGCAGCGCAAGCATCGGCCAGTTCACCGCGGTTGACGGCAAGTGGGAGGTGGCCGAGGGGGTGCTGCGAACCACGGAGTTCAGCAAGACCACCACGTCGCACCTGAACAACCGCGCCGTCCACAACACCCCCGTCAACGGCGACTTCAGCCTGACCGTCGACGCTACCGTGCCCCGCCGCGCCTCGAAGACGATGAACGACGTCGCGGTGGTCTTCGGTTATCAAGACCGAAACAACTACTATTTCCTCAGCGCCAGCGACGCCAACGATGGCACGCAGAGCGGACTGTTTCGCGTGGTGAACGGGCGGAGCACCGAGTTGGCGGACGTCACCTCGCGCATCGCCGTCGGCACCAATTACCTCATGCGCGTCGAGCGCAGCGGCAACCAGATCAGCGCGTACCGCAACGGCGTCCGCATCGCCAGCGCCGTTGACTCCACCTTCATGTCAGGCGCGGTCGGCGTCGGAACCAAGAGCAACGCCGGCACGTTCGACAACCTGCTCGTCACGGTTCCCGTGCAAACGCCCGAGCCCCCGCCAGTGAAGGCGCCGGTCGCCCCCAGCGACCTGTCGGCCATCTCGCTCGGCAGCAGTGACATCGACCTCGCGTGGGCCGATCGCAGCGATAACGAAAGCGGCTTCACGATCGAGCGGCTCGTCGGCGGCGCGTGGAGCGAGTTCGCCAGCGTCGGGGCGAATGCCACCGGCTACGAGCTGGGCAACCTCCCGCCGGCGACGACCTACACGTTCCGCGTCAGCGCGTTTAACGCCGCCGGGCGCTCCGCTTATTCCAACGTCGCCTCGGCCAACACCGATGCCGTCGCGGTCGCCCCGGCAGCGCCGAGCAACCTGACGGCGGCGGCGTTCGACAGCGCCACCATCGACCTCGCGTGGACGGACAACAGCTACGACGAGGACGGCTTCAAGATCGAGAGCATGATCGGCGGCGCGTGGACCGAGCTCGCCTCCCTCGGCGCGGACGAGACCTTCTACGAGATCCTCAACCTGACGCCGGCAACGACGTACCAGTTCCGCGTCCGCGCGTTCAACGACGCCGGCCACTCCGGCTACACCGCCGTCGCCTCCGCCGCCACGCATGACGTGCCGCCGGTCGCCCCCTCGACCCTGACCGCCGCGCCGAGCGGCAGCAACCGCGTGGCGCTGGCGTGGTTCGACGAGAGCAGCAACGAGGCCGGCTTCACCGTCGAGCGCCGCGCCGACGGCGGCGACACGTGGAGCGAGGTCGCCAGCCTTGGTGCCGGCGCCACGGCCTACACCGCTGTCAACCTCGCGCCCGCCACGGCCTATCACTTCCGCATCCGCGCCTACAACGCCGCCGGCCGGTCCGCCTACTCCAACACTGCCTCGGCCGCGACCGATGACGTCGCGCCCCTTGCCCCGTCGTCGCTGACGGCGCTGGCGGTCGGCACCGACCGGGTCGAGCTCGAGTGGTCTGACGAGAGCGCCAACGAGATTGGCTTCACCATCGAGCGCAGCCTCGATGGTGAGACGTGGAGCGAGGTGGGCACGGCGGACGCCAATGCCCTTTCCTACACTGCCACCGGTTTGACGCCCGGGACGGGCTACCACTTCCGCATCCGCGCGTACAACGCGTTCGGCGACTCCAGCCACTCCGCCACCGCCTCGGCGACCACCGCCGACATCGCCCCTGCCCTGCCGTCCGAGCTGACCGCCACCGCCGCCGGCAGCGACGGCATCGAGCTCACGTGGTCCGACGACAGCCACAACGAGAGCGGCTTCACCATCGAGCGCAGCACTGACGGCGGCGCGACGTGGACGGAGATCGCCACCGTCGCAGCCAACGCCACCGCGTATACCGCCACCGGACTGGCGCCGGCAACGGCGTACGACTTCCGCATCCGCGCGCATAACGCGTTCGGCACTTCCAGCTACTCGAACACGGCTTCGGCGACGACCGCCGACGTCGCGCCGGCTGTCCCCTCCGAGCTCAGCGCCGGCACTGCCGGCAGCGACGGCATCGAGCTCACGTGGTCCGACGACAGCCACAACGAGAGCGGCTTCAACATCGAGCGCAGCACTGACGGCGGCGCGACGTGGACGGAGATCGCCGCCGTCGCAGCCAACGCCACCGCGTACACCGCCACCGGACTGGCGCCGGCAACGGCGTACGACTTCCGCATCCGCGCGTACAACGCGTTCGGGCGGTCGACCTACTCCGGCACCGCGTCCGCCACCACCGCCGATGTCGCGCCGGCTGCGCCGTCCGCGCTGGTTGCGACGGCCGCGGGCACCGACAGAATCAACCTCAATTGGTCCGACAACAGCGGCAACGAGGCCGGTTTCACCATCGAGCGCAGCAGCGATAACGGCACGACCTGGCGGCAGATCGCCAGCGTCGTCGCTGACGTCACCGCGCACACCGCCGTCAGCCTGACCTCTCGCACCACGTACCAGTTCCGCGTCCGCGCGCACAACGCGGCCGGCGACTCGCCCTACTCCAACGCCGCCCAGGCGACCACCGGCGGCCTCCAGGCAACCATCGACGAGGACTTCGGCGCCGGCGCGGGCAACTTCACCGTCGTCGACGGCCCGTGGTCCGTCGTCGCCGGGCAGCTCCGCGTCACCGCCGACAACAACGCGGCCACCACGCACCTGAACAGCCGCGCCGTCCACAAGGCGCCGATCGTCGGCGACTTCGCCTTGACCGTCGACGCTCGGCCGCTCGCCGCCGGCGCGCCCTGGGCCAACGCGGCCGTCATCTTCGGCTACCAGAACGCCAGTAACTACTACTTCTTCAGCTCCAACCAGAGCAACGACGCCGGCACGAACGGGATCTTCCGCGTGGTCAACGGACAGCGCACCGAACTCGCGGACATCGCCGCCACCATCACGCCCGGCACGACCTACCAGCTCCGCGTCGAGCGCGAGGGGAACGTGATCCGCGCGTACCGTGACGGCAGCCTCGTCGCCACCGCCACCGACGGCACGTTCACCAGCGGGCAGGTCGGCATCGGATCACGGCAGTTCCAGGCGAGCTTCGACAACTTCGTCGTCGTCGGGACGCGCCTCGCCGCGCCGGCCGCGCCGTCCGATCTCACGGCGGCCGCCTCCTCCAGCTCCAGCATCAACCTCTCCTGGCAGGACAACAGCACCAACGAGGCCGGGTTCAAGGTCGAGCGCAGCAGCAACGGCGGCTCGACCTGGACGCAGGCGGCGACGGTCGGTCCGAACGTCAAGGCGTACGCGGCGAGCGGGCTGACCGCCTCGACGACCTACCAGTTCCGCGTGCGCGGGTACAACCTCGCCGGTGACTCCGGCTACTCTAACGCCGCCACCGTGACGACCGAGGCGGCGCCGGTCGCGTCCACGCTGATCTCGCCGCCGCAGGCAGCCGTCAACGCCGCCATCGCGGCGCCGCTCATCCGCTTCAACCGAAATTTGCCGGGTGGCGCGCACACCGACGGGGCGTTCCACGGCGGCGCCAGCGTCACGCTCGCGCTCGCCTCCTACGCCGGCAACACCACCGCCGATGCCCGCCTGCTCCAGCAGATGCGCTTCACGCTCACCGGCGGCAACGACATCTCCGCCAACGGCGGGTACGCCGCCCAGCACGAGCGCCACGTCACTGGCATGTTCGCGCTGGCGAAACTCACGCCGCGCGTGTGGGACCAGCTCAGCCCCGCCGAGCAGAACAAGGTGAACCTGCTGATGAAGGCCGCCTTCGTCGCCAGCGCGTTCACCACCAGCGACAACAATCCCTACATCAAGTCCGGGCAACAGCAGCGCGCCCTGGACGCCGACACGAACCTCAATCGCGACTGGAACCCCAACTACCGCGAGGGGATGGTCGGCGGGGTCCTCGTCGGCGCCGCCTACTTCGGGCCGGCAGAGGCGCAGCGCATCCTGAGCACCTACGACCATCAAGCCTTCGTCTCCGAACTGTCCGCCGCGGGCCTCAGCAACATCCACCAGACCTTCAACTGGAAGCAGGCCAACCCCGCCAGCATCGCGCCCGACGCCGCCACCCTTCAGCAGGGCGTGCAGAATTACTCGTACTACGGAAACTCGCTGAACAACCTGATGGGCATCTACGGCCGGCTCGTCACCAACACTTACGGCAAGGCGGTCACTGCAGGCTTGAACGGCGGAGCGGGGATCAACGGCGGAGGGAAGCTCGTCAGCGGCGCCGACACCCAGCCGAACAAGGGTGCCGTCGGCATGCTTACGGAGTTCGACAGCGTCGATGGCAGCGGCCCGCGCTCGGCCGCCAACTACTCCTACGACGGCTACCGCCCCCACCAGACCAACCTGCTCGTGCTCATCGCCTCGGGGCAGTGGGATGCCGATTCCTCGGTCGCCACCGAAGCCAAGTCTCGCCTGCAGGTCGGCAACACTGACCTCTGGTACAAGATGGATCACGGCTACGTCGGGTACTACCACGGCGCGCCGCGCGAGACCTTCCTCACCGCCACGCACGCCACCAGCTGGGGCTTCACCTACAACCGCTCGGTCTGGGAGGACGTGCTTCAGCCCTACCTGAACCGCAGCGCGCCAGTTACGCCGACGAACCCCACGACTCCCACGCCCGCCGCCCCCGCGGCCCCATCCACGCTCGTCGCGACCGCCGTTGGCAGCTCGGTGGTGAACCTGCTCTGGATCGACAACAGCACGAGCGAGACCGGGTTCAAGGTCGAGCGCAGCAGCAACGGCGGCTCGACCTGGACGCAGGTGGCAACGCTGGGCGCGAACGTGACGACCTACACGTCCCTCGACCTGGCGGCCACCACCACGTACCTCTTCCGCGTCCGCGCTTACAACGCGACGGGTGACTCGGCGTACACCAACGTCGCCATGGCAACGACCGCCGCGGTGGTCATCGTGCCGCCGACGACGCCGACCAATCCGACGACGCCGACGCTCCCGCCAGCCATTTCCGAGGACTTCACGACAAGCGCCGGCGACTTCGCCGTGATTGATGGACCGTGGTCGGCAGCCGGAGGGCAGTTCCGCCTTACCGGCGACAACAACGCGTCCACCACGCACCTGAACAGCCGCGCCGTCCACCAGACGGCGATGGCCGGCGACTTTGTCCTCACGGTCGACGCGCAGCCCTTCACCGCCGGCGCGCCCTGGGCCAATGCGGCCGTCATCTTCGGCTACCAGGACTCCAACAACTACTACTTCTTCAGCTCCAACCAGAGCAACGACGGCGCGACCAACGGCATCTTCCGCGTTGTCAACGGCGCCAGCACCGAGCTGGCCGACATCGCAGCGACGATCACGCCTGGCACCGCGTACCAGCTCCGCGTCGAGCGGACCGGCAGCGAGATCCGCGCGTATCGCGGCGGCGAGTTGATCGCCAGCGCGACCGACGGCACGTTCGCCAGCGGCCAGGTCGGCATCGGATCACGGCAGTTCCAAGCCGGCTTCGACAACTTCGTCGTCACCGGCACGGCCGTCCCGCCGCCCAGCGAGCCGCCGGCGGCGCCGAGCAACCTGATCGCCACGCCCTCTTCTACGAGCAACGTGAACCTTGCGTGGCGGGACAACGATACGACCGAGGCGGGGTTCCGCATCGAGCGCAGCAGCGACGGCGGCGCCACGTGGACGCAGGTTGCGACCGCTGGCGTCAACGCGAAGAGCTACGCGGCCGGCGGGCTGGCGGCGGCGACGGCGTACCAGTTCCGCGTCCGCGCCTACAACATCGCCGGCAACTCCACCTTCTCCAACGTCGCGTCGGCGACGACGCAGTCCGCCCCCGCGCCGGGCGCGGGGTGGGACGTGAAGCCCGACGCCAGCAACACCGGCCCGAGCAACCCCGCCGCCCTGGTCGGCCTGCCGGTGCGGGCTCCCACCGCCGCCGG
>DASQDR010000226.1:0-30531 GCA_035634055.1 Tepidisphaeraceae bacterium
GGGCAGGTCGCAGGAGGCGGCGATGCATGCGGGCGGCATGATGCTCGCCTCGCTCGTTGCCGTCGCAGCGTGGTTGACCGTGCGGTGGTCGCTGATCGCCGGCATGGGCGCCGACGCGCGAGACGGCGCCGGAGGTGTGGCGTGAGCGTAAAGCGAACAATCGTCCGCCTCGCCGGCTGCGCCGCGCTCTCCACCGTAGCAGCAAGCGCCTCTGCCGCGACCGCGGCCGCCACACGCCCCGCTCGGCCGAAGGCATCCACGATGCTCACGCTTGACGGACGCGCTCAAGCGTCCTCGCCCGCGCCGCTCGCGCCGCAGGTTGCGCCAGACGGTTCTCCTCGCGCGCAGCCGGCGCGCGCCGGTTCGGCATCGGGCGACTCCCTGGTGCCGCGCGAGTCTTCGCTGTCGCGAGACGCGGCGCCGTCGGGGGGTACCGCGCTGACGCACGAGGCGGGGCGGGCGCGGGAGGGGACGCTCGCGACGCGCGAGTCGTCACCGTCGCGCGGGCCGGTCGTCTTCGAGTCGGAGCCGCTGGCGCGCGAGGCGGCGCTGGGGCTGCTCGGCTCGCCGGACTACCTCGATCGGCGGACGAGGATCTCGCAACTGCTCAGCCCCCACGCCCCGCTCAAGCTCGAGGCGGGCGCGGTGGTGTCGCTGCTGGACGCCGAGCACGCCGACGTCGCGCGGGCCGCGGCGGAGCTGGCGTACCGCAACGACACCGTCCGCAAGAGCGTCGGCCTGGACTCCGCCTCGAAGGTCAGCCGGCTGCTCAACGTGCGGACGATGTCGTGGGAGACGACGCCTGGCACTGCGCGGCCCGTCGCGTCGTCGGTTCCGTGGACCGTTGGCGACGACGGGGGCGCCGACGACGCTGCCGCGGACGCCCCCGCAGATGCTCCGCCGGTCGCCACGACGGCCCTGACCTCTGTCGGCCTCGGCGCCCTCGCGTGGTCCGGCACCGCCTTGGCCACCGCGGGGCTGGTGCTGATGTCGGCGTTCGGGATGCTCTTCGGCCTCGATCTGCCCCGGCGCCCGAACGCGCGCTAAGCCCGGGCGCCCTCCCGGCGGATCGGCTCAAGTCACGCGCGGGGCCTGGACCGATAACCAAGAACTGGGTGACGCCCGCACGGCTGCGGGCGAGGCCGCGCGCGGCACGTTCCGCTCCTTGGTGGACGGCGTCGGCGCGCGGTGGATGTTTCCCGAAGGAGCACGGATGCTGTTGAGAGTCGTCGCCACGTTGATAGGGTTCGTCTTCCCGCTCGCCGCGATGGCCGCCGCGCCCGCCACCGCGCCCGCGACCAGCCAGCCCGCGCCTGCCGCGGCGGCGGCCGTCACGGTGGCGCCGAGCACGCAGCCGGTCACCGTCGTCGTCAACGCCGACGTCACGGCCGCGGCCGGCGCCGACGCCGCCAAGGCCGACTCCATCGGCGAGGTCTTCGGGCGAACGCGCTTCGGGCAACTCTTCCGCGGCGAGAAGCGCGTCACCCTCAGCGACGTGCGCGACCCCCTCTTCTGGATCGACACCATCAAGGACCTCGTGCTGGCCGTGCTCGGGTTCATCCCACGGCTGGTGGTCGCGTTCGGGTTCATCGTCTTCTTCTGGCTCATCTACCGCACCGTGCGCAAGCTCGTGCTCGGCTCGATGAGCAAGGCCAACGTGGACCCATCCATTCGCGACATGCTCAGCTACCTGCTGAAGTGGGCGATCATGGGGTTCGGGATGGTGATTGCCTTCAACCAGATCGGCGTGCAGATCGCGGCGCTGCTCACCGGCGTGTCGATCATCGGCCTCGCCGTCGGCTTCGCGGCGCAGGAGACGCTGGCGAACTTCATCGCGGGCATCGTGATCTTCTGGGACAAGCCGTTCAAGATCGGCGACTGGGTGCAGATGGACGGCGAGCTGGCGCAGGTGCAGCGCGTCACGTTCCGCTCGACGCGGCTGTTCAACCTCGACAACGACGTGGTGGTCGTCCCCAACACGATGATGATCGCGCAGAAGTTCGTGAACAAGACGACGAATTCCGTCACCCGCGCCAGCGTGCCGATCGGCATCGCCTACAAGGAATCGATCGACGAGGCGAGGCAGGTGCTGCTGTCGATCCTCAAGGGTGACGGCCGCATCGTCAGCAAGCCGTCGCCGATCGTCGAGGTCCGCGCCTGCGGGGCCAGCAGCGTCGACCTGATGCTGCACTTCTGGATTAACGAGGAATCCTACGAGGACGCGATGCAGTGGGAGTATTTGGAGAAGGCGAAGAAGGCCCTCGACGCCGCCGGCATCGAGATCCCGTTCCCGCACGTGCAGTTGCTGGTGGAGGAAACGCCGGCGATCCAGCAACTGGCGAACGGCGCGATCCGCCGGGCGGGTTGATCCGGTCCCCTCTCCCGGTGATTGCTCCGCGCCGCTCACGGGCGCCTGAACCCTCACCCCTGATCCGTCCCGCGCTCACGTCACCTGCCGGGCCGCGAAGTTCTTGTTGCTGGTCGTGCCGCCGCTGGCGAGCTTGATCTTCCTGGCGGCCGAGGCGGGCACCGTCGCGGCCCAGTGGTCGGGGAGGAAGAGCTGGAGGCGCCGGTTGCCGGCGCCGACGGCGCTCATGCGGTACTTGCCGACGGCGTCGGTGAGTGCCGCCGGCTCATCGAGGTCCATCACGCCATCGCCGTCGGCGTCCACGAAGACGCGCCAGCCGGCCAGGGGGTTCTCGCCAGCATCGCGCACGCCGTTGCGGTTCTGGTCGTTGAAGACGACGCCGCTGATCAAGACGTTGGTGGTGTTGCCGAAGAACCGGGCAGTCGTCTGCCCCGCGGCCAGGGTGAGGTCATAAAAGGTCTTGGCGGGCGTGGTGACGCGATAGCCCGCACCGGGGACCTCGCGCACCTGGTAGCTGCCGGCGGGGACGGTGAAGGCGTAGCTGCCGCGCGCGTTGGAGAGCGTGCGCGGCTCGCCGGCGTCGAGCGCGCCGTTGCGGTTGGCGTCGAGGTAGATGGTCCAACCCGCCAGCGCCCCTTCGCCCGCGCCCTTTGAGCCGTCGGCGTTGCGGTCATTGAAGATCGTGCCGCCGATGCCCGCCTGCTCGGTCGATCCGAAATCCTTCTGCGTCGCCTGCTGATCGTTGCCCAGCAGCACGGTGTTGGAGAGCAGGTTCGCCGGCGACGTTTGCCGCCAGCCGGCGGGAACCTCCTGCCGCACGCGGTGCGCCCACGGGCCGCGGTGGGGGATCTGGTAGTTGCCCTGCGCGTTGGTGCGGGCGAAGGGCTCGTACGCCTGGCGGACGCCGTCGTCGTTGGTGTCGTCGTAGACGACGCGCCCCTGCACGGCCGACTCGCCGGTATCACGGACGCCGTCGGCGTCGGCATCGTTGAAGACGCTCTCGAGCTTCTCCACGACCGGCTTTCGCGCCGGCCGGCGGGGCGCGGCGTTGCGAGGCGATCGGAGCGCGGCAATCGCGCGCGCGGCGGCAGGCTTGATATCCATGGACGTGACCCCTTGTGCCCGAGCAGATATGCGAGCCGGTGCGGGCCCGAGACGGCGAGACACCGGCATCCCCCGCCCCCCCGGGCGAGAGTTCTTACGGTGCTATGTTTGCTCGGGCGGGCGGTGGGACATCGGCGCGCGAAATTTCTGCCCCGCGAAATCCCCGCCGCTGCCAGCCAGCCGTTCCGCGGCCGATTCCTACGCCGCGGCGATCGTCTCCAGCGCCCAGCGCATCTCGCGGAACTCCACGCGACCATCGGCGAACAGGATGTTGATCCCGTCGCGCATCTCCGCGGGGTTCTCATACGCCACGACGTCGACGGCAGACTCGCTCTTACCGGCGGCGGGGAAGCGGTAGTCGGTGGTGGCATTCGCCCACGCCGCCTGCTCCTCGCGCGTGCCCGCGGGCGGGGCGGCCGTGGCGCCGCGAGGGTTGATGAAGACCGACGCCTCCAGGTCCTGCGTCAGCAACAGCGTGGCGAAGTCCGGCGCGAACTTGCCCTTGTTCTCGTTGGCGTAGATCTGCAACGCCTCGCCCATATCGCGGAGGTTCTGCGCGCTCGCAGCGACCTTCGGGTCGATCGCCGTCTGCCACGGCCGCGGCTTCTCCGGCGGGGCGGTCGCCGAGCCGCCCACCAGCGCCACCAGGTCCGCCCGCGCGACGACGCCCACGTGCCCGTCGGCGTACAGCGCGTTGAGGTTGTCGGAAGGCGTCGTGTCCGGGTTCTCGTAGACGAGGATAATGTTCTGCGACCCGTTGTTCGGATAGCTCGCGCCCTTGTACGCCTGGAGGAAGACGTAGTCGTCCTGCTTCGCGACCCACGCCGACTGCTCCAGCACGGACAGCGCGCCGCCGCGCGGCGGCAGCGTCGGGATGCGCGGGTTTGCAAAGAGGGCAAAGTCGACCCCCGCCTCGCGCACGAGCGTCGCGAGGTCAGGCGGGAGCTTGTTCTTGTGCTCGTTGGCGTACATCAGCATGCCCATGCCGATCTGGCGGAGGTTGGACTGGCTGCGGACCGACCAGGCGGTGCGGATCGCCTCGCGCTGCGGCGAGTTGGGGTAGTCGCCGATGCCCGAGTACGGGAGCATGACCGCGGGGATGTCGGTCGGCGCGAGCACGATTGCCGACACGATCGCGCCGCTGCCAGCCACGCCGGTGAAGGCGAGGTCGAGCCGGCCGTCGGTGACGGCGATGTTGAACTGCCGCACGACCGCCGACTTGGCCGCGCCGCCGGCGGCGGCGAAGACGTCGAAGTCGTTCAGCACCAGCGTCCCCTCAGCCGAGATGTCGAACGTGCGCTCGCCGGCGGCGGCCGACGCGGGATCGGCGAACTCCAGCCACAGCGCGTAGTTGCCGCTGGCTACCGGCTTGGCGAAGGTGAACGACGCGCCCTGGCGATAGCTGGAGAAGATCGGGTCGTCGGGCGTGCCCAGCACGTCGTAGGCGCTGGAAATGTTCGTCCCGCCGGTGAAGTAAACATCGCCCGGCTGGAACGCGCGGCCGCGCGAATCGACCGCCGCGCCGCCGCCGGCGTTAACGCGCGCGGGCGACGGCGCCGCGACGGGCAGCGGAGCGGACGGGCCGCCGGGCGCGGGCGTCAGCTCGATGCCGGAGATGATCGCGTTGTTGATCGACGACGCGAACGCCACGTTGAGCTGCCCGTCGACCACCGTGACGGGGAACGACTTCACCAGCGCCGCCTTCGCGCCGGCGGACTTCACCAGGTCCACGTCGTCGATCAGCAGCTTCCCCTCGGCCGACACGTCGAACCTGCGCTGGCCCGGCTGGGTGAAGGTGGGCTCGGCGAAGTGCAGCGTGAGCGTGTACGCGCCGTTGCCCACCGCGCGGGCGAAGGAGAAGCTCGCGCCGTAGCGGCGGGCGTGGTAGAGCGGATCGTCGATCGTGCCGGCGACGGAGTAGACGCTCGATGACTTCGTGCCGCCGGTGAAGCCGGAATCGGCGCCGAAGACCCGGCCGGCCGACGCGGTGTAGGTCCCGCCGCCGGCGTTGACGCGAACGGTGCTGGTTCCCGCCGCCGGCCCGCCCGTGCCCGTGCCCGTGCCGGTGTTGCTGCTGTCGATGACTTCGAAGACGACCGTGCGCGTCCCGCCGCGGCCGGCGAGGGCGTTGCTGCCCGTGTACGCGGTGACGACCAGCGCGTGGGCGCCGAGGGACGGCGTCCAGGGGAGGAAATCCTTTCCGTTGTTGGCGTCGCCGCCGATCGCGAAGGGCGCCGCGCCCTCCAGCTTATAGCCGGGGCTGCTGTCGTAGTTGAAGCGGACGGTTTTCGTGTCGGCCGACACGTCGGCGCGGATGTTGAGCTGCCGTCCGATTTTCGCCAGGTCGATGACCGCGCCATCGGTTAGGTCAACGTCCACGACCGGTTGGTCGGTCTGCGCGTTGATCAGCGTCAGGCCTACGACGTCGGCGAGCAGCCGGCGGGACTCGAGCGATTCCAGTGCGGCGCGGCGACACTTCAACACGGATGACGCTCCTCCCCCCGGAGGGGAATAACACGAATTTCTACCACTAAGGCGCAGAGACCGCGGAGGCGCGCTTGACGATAAAGCGCGCCTCCGCGGTCTCTGCGCCTCGCGCGGTAAAGTCTCCCCACCAGCGGGCCCGAACGCAATCAGAGCAGTTCCGTGAACCGCCCGATGTTGCGGTCGATGACGAAGTAATCGTCGGCGTCGATCCGCCCGTTGTACTCGAAGTCGCCGGCGGCGTAAGCGGGGGCGGCGGCGGGGGATTGCCCGACGCGGGCGTCGATCACGAAGTAATCGTCGCCGTTGATCTTGCCGTTCAGGTCGGCGTCGCCGGCGTAGGTGTACTTGATCAGCACCGCGGTCTGGTCGATCGCCTGACCGTTCCACGTGGCGGTCGGGTTGCCGTTGAAGTTGACGATTTGCATCGCCTCGGCCGCGGCGAGGGTGGTGGCGCCGGTCAGGGCGGCGGGGCGGGTGGTGACCAGGCCGTTGCCCGCCCAGCTTCCGCCCTGCCGCCCGGTGGCGATCAGGCCCTGCGCGTCGGTGTACTGGCCGCTGAGCCACGCCCCGATTTTCGTCGGGCCGGTGTAGTCCCAGACGAGGTCATTGTCCGCGAGGTCGAGCCGCCCCGCGACCGACAGGTTCTTCACCACCAGCACCTTGCCCCCGCCGGCGGCGAGGGTGGCGGTGCCGGCGACGCTCAGGCCGTTGATCCGCTGCGTGCTGTTGAAGATCGCCGTCGCACCGCTGGCGACGCTCAGGTTCAGCAGCGGCGACTGCGTCCCCAGGTTCGACGCGAACGTCACCGTGCCCGCCTGCACGTTGACCGCTTCCAGCCCGTTGCCGCCGGTGAAGGTGGTCGTCAGCGCGTGCGGGTTGTTGTAGTTGAGCGTGTCGCTCGCGGTTGACGCGGTCACGGTCATGGCGGTGGCGCCGCTGAAGCTGAGCGTGGTGCCGTCCAACGTCGCGGTCATGCTGGCGCCGTTGCGCCCCAGCGTGATCGGACGGGCCGTGCCGTCGAAGTGGATGTTCAGCGTCGATCCGGCCATGTAGGCGAACGGCGGCGTGATGCTCGGGTTGAAGGTCGCGATCGTTCCCGCGGCGCGGATGTTGTTGGCGACGTCGCGGATCTCGTTGGCGTTCTGCGCGATGGTGTAGACGCCGTTGTCGGTCCAGTCCCACGTGCCGCCCGGGGCGCTGTTGATGCGATAGGTCGCGGTGCGCGTGGCGGCGTTGCCGGCGGTGGCGCTGACGAAGACCGCGTTGGCCGTGAAGCCGTTCGGGCCGGTGACGGTGATGTCGTAGCCGTCGAACGTCGCGCGGTTCACCAAGCTGGTGGCGTCGGTGTAGGTGACGGTGAAGGTGAAGGTGCTCGCGGCGTTGACCGGAAGCTGGTTGTTGTACGTCGCGGTGGGGGCGACGGTGTCCATCGTGTACGACCAGGTCGGCCCGCTGGTGGTGCCGTTGGCGTTCTTCGCCACCACTTGCCACGTATGCAGGCCATCAGCCGGGCGGAAGGAGTTGGACTGGCTGCTCGCGAAGTTGCCCGACGGCGCTGCGGCGCCGTCGTAGTAGATGTCGTAGCTGGTCGCGTTGGACGAGTTCGCCCAGTCGTAGGCGAACGGGTGGTAGTTGAGGAACGATCCCTCGGCCGGGAAGGGGTTGTGCGGCACGGCCGGCAGCACCGGCGATCCGGTGACGGTGAACGACCACTCCGGCCCTTCCACCTGGAGCGGCTTGACCGTCGCCGACGCCTTGGCCACCACCTTCCACCGGTGCGTGCCGGTGGTCAGCACCGGGCTCACCGTCCACTGGCTGCTGGCCAGGTTGGTGGCGGCGGGCGTGGTCATGTCGTCGAGGTAGACGTCGTAGCTGGTCGCGTTGGGCGAGTCGTTCCAGTTCAGCACCAGCCCGACCGGGTTGACGCTGCCCGATCCGTGCACGGGGCTCGGGCCCGACGGGATCTGCGGCGCTCCGATCACGAAGTTCTGCTTCAGGACGTCGATGTCGTCGCCGTTGAAGACGTTGAGGTCGATGTCCTTGCTCTCGGCGCCGTAGGTCGCCCCCAGGGAGTTGGGGGAGTCGTACTGCCAGAACTTCCAGTTGGGGCTCGGCGTCCACGGCGACGTCGGCGGGCCGCCGGTGCCGAAGACTGGGTGGCCGTAGTTGACGTCCTCCCAGTTGGCGATCCACAGGTCCGGCAGCGCGGTCACCACGCTGCTGTTAAGGTTCGAGCGGTAGTGGCCGGTGTAGATCAGGGGCGTGACGCCCTTGATCTCCTTGATGCGGTTGACGAACGCCAGCGTCCAGGTGCTGAGGTTGTAGCCGTTGACCGGCGTGGTGTTCAGCTTGGCGCCGTTCTCCACGTCCACCACCGGCCGCATGTACCCCGAGCCCATGTACGCGCCGCCGGAGGCGATGAAGTTGTCGGCGTCGTCAATCGGGTCGACGAACGCGCCGGTGTCGGCGGTGTTGCTGAAGGGCAGGATGCGGTGGTAGACGCCCGTGACGATCCCCTGCGCCGCCGAGCCGGTCATGTTCTGCGCGAGCTTGGGGTCGGGCAGGGTATCGGTGCGCGACGCGCGGATGAAGGCGAAGGAGATGCCCGCCGCCTTGGCCGTCGCCCAGTTCATGTTCCCCTGGAACGTCGAGACGTCGATCCCGGTCAGGCGGGCGCAGAGCAACCGGCCCTCTAGCGATTCGACCAGCGCTGCGGCAGCGACGGCACGGGCGCGGGCGGGGCGCGCAAAGGCGGCACGGCGGGCGGGGGAGAGGGATCGAGTCACCGTGACGTCCTCAACGTGAAAACCGTGGCGGGCGGTGCGCCGTTTTGCGTATAACTGCGACGCGGCCGGGACGTAAACAGACCGAAACTTTGCCCGTGCCGCTTGAAAGGCGGGGGCGGCGGCCGGCAATACTATAACCGACGGAAGGGCTGGCGGCGCGTGAAAACACGAGCGGTTGAGCCCGCCGGAACGTTACTGCGCTGCTTTACCGACCGAGCCACGTGGCATGGATCACCCGCCGCCGCGAGGCTTGCGATCATGTTAAGATATTGCTCGCGTCTATGCGAGTACGATGCACCTGATGGCCAGCGACCGACGCCTGACCTTCGCCACCCTTCGCGCCGCGCCGTCGGCCGTGCGGGTCGCGCGGGCGGTGGGGCATCCGCCGGTCCGGGTGGACGAGGTGCGTTGCACCGCTTGCGGCGCGGACGTGAAGTGGTGCGAATCCAGCCCGCTTCCCCTAAGACTGCCCACCCCGTTCCGCCATGGCTCCGCGCGCTGATCCTCATGTGGCTGGGACGCATCGCCGCGGCCGCCGTCGCGCTTTGGCGGCTCTAGCGGCCGCGGGATTTTGAGCGCGCTCAAGCCCCTGCCTTCGCTCGCCTTGGCGGGCTGTTTCTCCTACAATTCTAAGCTTCGCCGCCCGACGCGGAGGGGCGCGAAATCACATGCTTCGGCGGGACGCGACGGATCGCTTTTCAGCCCGCTCCCTTACGCCCGAAACGAGCCAACGATGTCAGAACCCTCAACCGGTCCGATCGACCGGATCGAAGACCTTCAGATCGAGCAGGAGCTTCAGGACAGCTACCTGACCTACGCCATGAGCACGATCATGGACCGGGCGTTGCCAGACGTCCGTGACGGGCTCAAGCCGTCGCAGCGGCGGATCCTCGTCGCCATGCGCGACCTGAACCTCGGCCCGCGCTCCAAGCACCTGAAGTGCGCCAAGATCGCCGGCAACACCTCCGGCGACTACCACCCGCACGGCGAGGCGATCGTCTACCCGACGCTGGTCCGCCTGGCGCAGGATTGGGCGCTCCGCTACCCGCTGGTTGACGGGCAGGGCAACTTCGGCTCCACCGACGGCGACCCGCCCGCCGCCATGCGTTACACCGAGGCGCGCCCGAGCCACGTCGAGAACGAGCTGCTGGCCGACCTGGAGTACGACACGGTCAACTATCAGCCGAACTACGACGAGCGGCTGATGGAGCCGACGGTCCTGCCGGCGAAGTTCCCCAACCTGCTGGTCAACGGCTCGACGGGCATCGCCGTCGGCATGGCGTGCAACCTGCTGCCGCACAACCTGCGCGAGATCTGCGACGCGATCGTCCACGTGATCGACCACCCGGATTGCGGCCTGAACGAGCTGATGGAGCGCGTCCCCGGCCCGGACTTTCCCACCGCCGGCATCATCTGCGGCCGCGACGGCATCATCGAGGGATACAGGACCGGCCGCGGCAAGATCTGCCTGCGCGCCCGCCTGGCGGTCGAGGAGCAGAAGAACGGGCGATCCAGCATCATCGTCGAGGAGATCCCCTACGGCGTCATCCGCAAGACGATCGTGGAATCGGTCGCCGAGGCCGTCAAGAAGGACCTGATGAACGACATCAGCGCCATCAATGACGAGTCCGGGCGTCAGCACAAGTGCCGGATCGTGATCGACCTTAAGCGCGACGCGGACCCGCAACTGGTGATCAATCAGCTCTACGAGTACACGCCGTGCCAGGTGACGGTGTCGATGATCAACATCGCGCTGGTCAACCGCCAGCCGCGCACGATGGGCTTGAAGGAGCTGATCCAGCACTTCATCGAGCACCGCAAGGAGGTCATCACCCGCCGCACGCGCTTCCTGCTGCGCAAGGCGCAGCAGCGCGGGCACATCCTGGAAGGGCTGATCTTCGCGGTGGTGGACATCGACGAGGTGATCAAGCTGATCCGCTCCAGCGCCACGCGCGAGGAGGCGATCCAGAAGCTGCGCGAGCGCGGCTTCCGCATCCCGCCGGGGCACCCCTACGCCCTGAAGATCCCGCAGGTGCTGCTGGACCGCACCAGGGACCAGGACGCGCTGCTCTCCCAGGCGCAGGCGGAGAACATCGGGCGGCTCCAGCTCATCCAGTTGGTCGGGCTCGAGATCGACAAGCTGGTCAACGAGTACCGCGAGGTGGCCGAGGAGATCGAGGGGTACGAGGCGATCCTGCGCGACCAGAACCTGGTGCTGGACATCATCCGTGAAGACATCATGGAGATGCGCGAGAAATACGGCGACGACCGCCGCACCGAGATCACCGGCGCCGTCAGCGGCTTCAACATGGACGCGCTGATCACGCAGGAGGACGTGGTCGTGACCGTCAGCCACAACGGCTACGTGAAGCGCCTCCCCGTCGACACCTACCGCAGCCAGAGCCGCGGCGGGCGCGGGATCAAGGGAACCGAGAGCCGCGAGGGCGACTTCGTCCAGCACCTGTTCGTCGCCAACACGCACGACTACCTGCTGTTCTTCACCAACCAGGGCCGCGTCTATGAGCGGCGCGTCTACGACGTCCCCGAGGGCTCGCGCACCAGCCAGGGCCGCTCGATCGCCAACCTGCTGGAGTTCCAGAAGGACGAGAAGATCGCCAACGTGCTGGCCGTGAAGGATTTCGGCAAGGACGAGCACTTCCTCATGTTCGCCACGCGCAACGGCGTGGTGAAGAAGACCGCCCTCAGCGCCTACGCCAACATCCGCACCAACGGCATCATCGCCATCGGGCTGGAGGATTCCGACACGCTGATCGGCGTGGAGATCACCTCGGGTAATGACGAGATCCTGCTCGGCACCAAGCAGGGGATGGCCATCCGCTTCAAGGAGACCGATGTCCGCGCCATGGGCCGCCCGGCGGGCGGCGTGAAGGGGATCGAGCTCGGCGAGACGGTCGCCCCGGAGGACAAGTCCCCCGGCGCGGACCAGGTGGTGGACATGCTCGTCATCCCGCACGACCCCACCCGCGGCACCGACGGCGGAAGCAAGGTCTGCATGGTCCTCACCGGCTGCGAGAACGGCTTCGGCAAGCGCACGCCGGTCGACGAGTACCGCCTCCAGCGCCGCGGCGGGTCGGGCGTCATCAACATCAAGACCACCGACCGCAACGGAGACGTCGTCGGCATGAAGGCGGTCTGCGACGACGACGACGTCATGCTCATCACCCAGAAGGGGATCCTGATGCGCACGCGCGTCGCCGAGATCCGCGAGACCGGCCGCAACGCCCAGGGCGTCAAGCTGATCCGCGTCGACGAGGGCGACCGGCTCGTCGCCATGGCCAAGGTGGACGCCGAGGAGGTAAAGGTGGGCGGAGCCGCGGCGACCACCGATGACGGTTCGCCCCCGGCGGACGGCCCGACCGACGGGCAGGCCCCGGCGGACGGCGACGCAACCGACGGCACCCCACCGCCCGCGCCCGAAGCCTCAGGCGACGGCGACGGGCAGGCGACGTGACCTGATACGCTCACGGCGGGAGCTTCTGCGATGGCGACGCTCGATGTCCAACGCCTCCTCGATCGCGCGCAAGCCTTGGACGGCCGGCCGCTGCCCGGCGTGCGCATGACCGAGGCGCAGTTCGACGCCTGGTGCGGCGAGGACGTGCGCGCCGAATGGGTGGACGGGGAGGTCATCGTCATGTCGCCCGCGAACAGCCGCCACAACCGCCTCAACCTCTGGCTGCTGGGGCTGCTCCAGGCGTTCGTCGAGCACCACGACGCCGGCGAGATCTTCGGCATCGAGATGCAACTCAGACTTTCATCGCGGCGCAGCAGCCGGCGAAACCCCGACGCGGTCTTCGTCGCCAGGGCGCGGGCGAACCTCGTCGAGGAGACCTACATTGACGGTGCGCCCGACCTAGTCATGGAGATCGTTTCCCCCGACAGCGAGAGCCGCGACTGGCGCGACAAGTACATCGAGTACGAGGCCGCCGGCGTGCGCGAATATTGGGTGATCGACCCGGCCTCGCAGCGGCTGGAGGCATACACGCTCACCCGCGCCCGCAAGTACCGCCGCCTGGACGAATCGCAGGGCCGGCTCCCGTCCAAGGTCCTCCGCGGCTTCTACCTCCGCCCGGAGTGGCTCTGGCAATCCCCGCTGCCGAAGCTCGCGACGGTGCTGAAGGAACTCGGCGTCCGGTAGGGCGGGCGCTGCTGGCGGACGATCGCCGCGCGGCCGAGATGCGCGCGCGACCAAGACACCGGCGGCCGCGGGATCGCCGCGGCCGCCGGTTTCATTGTTGATGAGCGCAAGCGCGAATCAGAACCCGCGGCGCTGCCGCGCCGGGCCGCGACGCCCGGTCGGGCGGGCGGCGGCGGCGGCGGCGCCCCGGCCGGGCTTGCCCTTCGTCGGGTGCAGCGGACGCTGACCTGCCGCGGCCGCGCCGCGCCCGCCGGTGCGATGCTCGGGACGCGCCGAGGACGACGACGCATGATGCTGCGGACGCCCACCGTTGTGGTGCGGCCGAGCGCCACCGCCGCCCTGCGCCGGCTGCTGCTGCCCGCCGTTGCGATGCGGCCGGGCGGCGCCGTTCTGCTGCTGCGACGACGACGCGGCGGCATGCCGGGCGCCGTTCTGCTGCGACGCCTGCGCGTGCCGCACGCCACCGCCGCCAACGTGTTGTTGCCGACCGCCGACTCCGGCCGGGCGCGACTGCTGCATTTCCGGCGTCGAATAGCTTGCCACGTATTCCGGGTGATCGGTCTTCACCGGGATGCTCCGGCGGATCAGCTTCTCGATCAGCCGCAAGTTCTCGCGCTCGTCGCTGGCGCAGAACGACACGGCGTGGCCGCTCGCGCCCGCGCGGGCGGTTCGGCCGATGCGGTGGACGTACGTCTCGGGCTCGTGCGTCAGGTCGTAATTCACCACGTGCGTGATGTTTTCCACGTCGATGCCGCGCGACGCGATGTCGGTCGCCACCAGCACCGGCACCTTCCCGCTCTTGAAGCCGTCGAGCGCGCGGGTGCGGTTGTTCTGGCTCTTGTTGCCGTGGATCGCCTCGGCGCGGATGCCGCGGGCGTGCAGGTGGCGGACCACCTTGTCGGCCCCGTGCTTGGTGCGCGTGAAGACGATCGCCCGGCTCATCGGCAGGGCGTTCACCAGGTGCGCGAGCAGTTGCGGCTTCTGCCCCTTCTCGACGAAGTAGACCGACTGGTCGATCTTGTCCGCCGTCGTCGCCACCGGCGCCACCTCGACCGTCACCGGATCGCGGAGCAGGTCGTGCGCCAGCCGGCGGATCTCGTCGGGCATGGTGGCGCTGAACATCAGCGTCTGCCGCTTCGGCGGGACGTGCTGGACGATCTTGCGGATGTCGCGGATGAACCCCATGTCGAGCATGCGGTCCGCCTCGTCGAGCACCAGCACCTCCAGCGAGCGCAGGTCAACGTAGCGCTGCTCGATCAGGTCGAGCAGCCGCCCCGGCGTGGCGATGACGATCTCCGGGCAGCCGCGGCGCAGGACTTCCACCTGCCCGTGCTGGCTGACGCCGCCGAAGATCACGGTGTGGCGGAGCTTGAGGTTCTTGCCATAGGCGCGGAACCCGTCGCCGATCTGCGTCGCCAGCTCGCGCGTCGGGCAGAGCACCAGGCAGCGGATGCGCGGCGTGGCGGCGCCGCTGTGCGCCGGCGCGTTCTGCGACAGGCGCTGGAGGATCGGCAGCGCGAACGCCGCCGTCTTGCCGGTCCCGGTCTGCGCGGAACCCATGACGTCCTTGCCTTCCAGCACGGACGGGATCGCCTTCGCCTGGATGGGCGTGGCGGTGGTATAGCCTTCGGAAACGAGAGAACGGAGCAGCGGCTCGATGAGCCGCAGGTCAGCAAATTGCATCAAACTTTTCCTTCGCGGTGTACGCGCAAGTTTGCGCACCGTGAAGGGCCAAACGGCAAAAGCGCCGTTCAAGAGGGCCGGTCGATGCGCTGACAACTGTGGCTTGAGGATCGCTTCAGAAAGGTGCCGAAACAGGCAGGGCTTCGTGACGGATCAAGGCGGGCAGTTGTGCTGGTCAGTATATCGGTACGATCGCAAACGTCCATGAGATCGGTCGAAATTCGAAATGCACGCGCGGATCTCGCTCCCTCGCCACGTCGCGCGGGGGTTACCCCATTTCAACAACCGTGCAAATTGAGCCAGAACTCGCGCTCGCGCCTCCCGGAACCATCCGCTACACGTGACGGACGTGGCACGCTGCGAACCCTAATTCAGAGGATTACCATGCGCATCCCTCTCGCCCGCCGCGCCCTCGCGACCGTCACCATCGTTGCCGCGTGCGCGACCGCCGGCTGCTCCCACGGCTACCCGCGCTCGCCGGTCCCGGCCCAACTGACCGAGCGCGAGGCCGCCTACCTCGGCGAGCGCTACCTCGACGAGCGCGGCGTCCCCGCGCGCCTTGTCACCCACTTCGAGCCGACGCAGACCGGCCACCTGTTCCACTATGCCACGCTCTTCGACCCGCCCGCCACCCCGCCGAAGCAGGTCCGCCTGCTGAACATCCACGACGACGGAACCGTGCGCGAGGTGTGGTTCAACGAAAATGACTGAGCCGGACGGGCGCTTACGCCTCGTCCACTCCCACCCTCTCCTTCACCACGTACAGCGGCCGCTGCTTCAGCTCTTCGTAGATGCGCCCGACGTACTCGCCCAGGATGCCGATGGCGATCATCTGCACGCCCCCGAGGAACAGCACGCACAGGATGGTCGTGGTGAACCCGCCGCCCGGCTGCTTGTGCATGGTGAAGAACGTGACGAAGTAGAACACCGCCAGCCCGAACGTCACGGTGGCGACGAAGATCCCCATCCACGTCACCCAGCGCAGCGGGCGGTAGCTGAAGCTGAAGATCGCGTCCATCGCGTAGTGGATCAGCCGGCGGAGCGTCTGCTTCGGCTTGCCGGCCGCGCGATCGTTGCGGTCGTAGACCACGGCCGTCTGCTTGAACCCCAGCCACGAGCGCAGCCCCGGGATGAAGCGGTTGCGCTCCGGCAGCTTGTTGAACTCATCCACCAGCCGCCGGTCCATCAGCCCGAAGATGCCGGCATCGGGCGCGCTCGGCAGGTCGGTCAGCCCGCGCAGGATCGGGTAGAACAATCGGAACCCCACGCCGCGCACGCCCTGCTCCGAGCGGCTGCTGCGCTCGCCGAGCACCACCTGGTATCCGTCGCGCCACTTGGCGACCATCTCGGGGATCACCTCCGGCGGGTCCTGGAGGTCGGCGTCGATCAGGATCACCGCGTCGCCGCGCGCGTGGTGGATGCCGGCCGTCACCGCCGGCTGGTGCCCGAAGTTGCGCGACAGCTCTACCAGCTTGATCCGCGGATCTTCCGCGTGAAACGCCCGGATGATCTCCGGCGACCGGTCCCGGCTGCCGTCGTTCACCAGCACGATCTCCCACGCCTCGCCCGTCCGCTCCAGCGCCCCGACCAGCCGCCGGCGGAGCTCGGGCAGGTTCTCCTGCTCATTGAAGATGGGGGCGACCACGCTGATCACGCGGGCGACGATATTACCGGCGGCAACGGGAAAGTCCGCGCACCGTAGCTCCACCCCTAGGCGCGCTCGACCCGCCACCACAGTTCCAGCATCAGCAGAGCGTACAACCGCTGCGCATGGTCCTGCCGCTGCTGGTCGTGCTCCGAGAGCAGCCGGTTGATGGTGGGGCGGTGGAGGTGCCGCGAGGCGAAGGAACCCGACGCGGTGAGGGCGTCGTGCAGCAGCGGGCGGAGGTCGGTGCGGAGCCAGTCGCCGATCGGGACGGCGAAGCCCATCTTGGGGCGCTTGAAGACCGTCGGCGGCAGGTCGGCGGCGAAGGCTTCCCGCAGCAGCCGCTTGGCCGGGGCGGTCATCGGCGATTGCATGAACGCCGACCGCCCGCCGCGGACGCCGAAGAGGTCTTCGGTGCTCAACCCTGCGGCGAAGCTCACCACCGCCGGGTCCATGAACGGGCTGCGCACCTCCAGCGCGTGCAGCATCGCGGCCCGGTCCACCTTGCAGTGAAGATCGTCCGGCAGGTACGTGACGCGATCGAGCGCCATGGCCGTACGAACGACATCGCGCCCGTCGGCGAGCGCCGCGAATTCCCTTCCCAGCCACGGCGCCGCCGCGACCGCCGCTTCGTCCGGCAGCAGCTCGGCGGCGGTGGCATCGTCGAACAGCCGCACGTAACTGTCGTACCGCTCGCCGGCCGAGAGGTGGATCGACGCGAGCATGCGCTTGACGCGCGCCACCTTCGACTTCGGGTGCGCGCCGCCCGGCAGGCGTTCCCACAGCTTGCTGGTGGCGATCTGGCGGAGCCGCGGCGGCATGGCGGCGAAACTCTCGGTCAGCCAGAGCGCGCGGTAGCGGTCGTACCCGCCGAACAGCTCGTCCCCACCGTCGCCACTAAGGGCAACCTTGACGTGCCGGCGAGCCTCGCGCGCCAAGTAGTGCGTCGGCAGCGCAGACGAATCGCCGAACGGCTCGGCGAAGACGCGCGCCAGCTTCGGCAAGTCCGCGGCGGCGTCGGGCCGAACGGTGAACTGCTGGTGCCGCGTGCCGAGGTGCCGCGCGACCTCGGCGGCGTGCCGCGTCTCGTCGTAGCGCGGGTCGTCGAAGCCGATGGAGAATGTCAGCACGTCCTGCCCGCGCGGGGCCGACGTCTTCATCGCCGCCGCGACGATCGAGGAGTCGATCCCGCCGGAAAGAAAGCAACCGAGCGGCACGTCGGAGATCAACTGCCGGCGAACGGCGCTGGTAACGACGTCGCGGACTCGGCTTCCGATCAGGACGTCGCCGCCGACGCCGCTAGCCCCGCGCGTGCCGCCGGTGGATGGCGCGTCCGGACCCGCGTCGTTGGGATCAAAGTATCGCTCCACCTCGACCCCGCCCGCGCGCACCCGCATCCACCGCGCCGGCGGGAGCTTTTGGCACCCCTGGCAAATCGTCAGCGGCGCGGGGATGTAACCCCACCGCAGGTAGTGCCCCAGCGCCGAGAAATCGGTCGAAGCGTCCACCCACGGCAGCACGCGCAGCGCCGACAGCTCGCTGGCAAACGCGATCGCACCGGCCGCGCCGCCGGCCGCCGCGGCACCGGACCGCGGCGGGGCGACGGCCAGGTAGAGCGGCTTCTGCCCCATCCGATCGCGCGCCAGGAAGAGTGCGCCGGCGGGTGCGTCCCAGAGGGCGAAGGCGAACATCCCGTCGAACTTCTCGACGCACCGCTCGCCCCACGCGTCGTACGCCGCGAGCAGGACCTCGGTGTCGCACTCGGTCCGCCACGGGTCGTCCGGGCGGAGCGACGAAAGCTCCTTGCGCAGCTCGCGGAAGTTGTAGATCTCGCCGTTGAAGACGAGCTGCCGCCCGCGCGCGTCGGCGAAGGGCTGATTGGCGCGCGGGTCGGGATCGAGGATCGCCAGCCGGCGGTGCGCCAGCGCGGCGTGAGGCCTGGCGGTGCTGATGTCCCCGCCGGCACTGATCCACGACCCCTCCCCGTCCGGGCCGCGGTGCGCGACGCTCGCGCTCATGCGCGCGAGTTGCTCGGCGCTACAGCGGTAGCGCTCGTCGAACGCGATGACGCCGGCGAACCCGCACATGGAGACCTTCTTGAAGCAGAAACCAGACCCGAGCCGCAAACGACCGCGCAACCCGCGCTGTCAGACTTCCGGCGGGGGATTATAAGGTCGCTGCCCGCGAGCCCTCTCCCCCTCGTGCGCGGCCGAGCCAGGGTTGATTCGTGGGGAAGTGATTACCCATGCGCCTCGCGCTCCGCGAGCGCGAGGGCTGGCGAAAGGATCGAGCGTGAAGTTCCCGACAGCGATGGCGTTCCTGGTCGCGTCCCTCACCGCCTGCGGCTTCGCCCGAGCCGACTCCACCGCCGCCCCCGCCGCCGCGAGCGAGCTGCGCAATCCGTTCGACCAAGGGACCTGGAACTTCTCGCTCACCGGTTCCTACGTCACCCCCATCCGCTTCAGTGACGACAAGCTCACCAACCTGTCGATCGCCGGCGGCTACTACTTCTGGGACAACCACGCCGTCAACGTGGAACTCCAGGGGTACTACGACGACCGCCCCGACGGCGCCGAGCGCGCGCTGATCGGCGGCGTCGGGCTGCTCTTCCGCTCGCACCTGCTGACCCGCGACCGCTGGAGCGTTTTCGTCGACGGCGGCGGGAGCGTGACCTACGCCGACCATGAGGTCCCGCAGTTCGGCACCAACTTCAACTTCATCGGCAAGGTCGGACTCGGCGCGTCCTTCCAGCTCGAGGAGCGCACGTTCCTGATGGCCGGCGCGCGCTACTTCCACCTCTCCAACGGCCAGATCCGCGGGCGCGACGACAACCCGAGTTATGACGGCGTGCAGTTCTGGGGCGGCGTGATGTGGACGTGGTGAAGCGGCCGAGCGCAGCCGCTAGAAGTTCACCTTTCGATCGCCGCTCTGCTCCTCGTACCACCGCCCCGCGCGGAGATTGATCTTCCTGAGACCGGCCGACTTGCAGGCCAGCAGCAACTGGTCCTCCAGGCCGGCCAGCAGCAGTTGCTTTAGCTCGTACAGGTGGGGCGAGCTGTCGACCAGGACGGTCAGCGTGCCGCGGGTGTAGCCTTCCAGCGAGCAGTGCTCCAGCAGCGTTTCGGGAACCAGGACGGCCCAGCACTCGCCGATCTTTCCGAGCTTGGTGTGCCGGCGGGCGACGGAGTTCTTGAAGAACTGCACCATCTCCGGCCCCAGCGGCTGCCCGGTGGGAAAATCCCGGTGCTTCACGCGCGCCAGCCGCACCAGCTCCGCCTCCTCGCGACTTCTCACTGCTGGCCTCCGCGCTCGAGGAAGAAGGGTTGAACCAGCAAGGCATCACCCCGCGCGCCTTCGTGGTTCAAGACTTTGCCTACTGAAGGTTGACCGGCATGATGACGTACAAAAAGTTCGGCCCGCCCTTGAGCAGGCCGGGGCGGTTGGGGGCGGTCAGGTCCAGGGTGATCTCGTCGGTGTCCACCACGCGCAGCGCCTCGGTGAGGAACTGCGGGTTGAACCCGATCTCCACGTCGCTGCCCTCGAACTTGCAGGGGAAGTTGACCTCCGCCTCCCCGCTCTCGGGGCTGCGGCTGGTCAGCCTCAGGCCGTTCTTGCTGAACGCGAGGCGCACGCCCTTGCTCTCCTCGGTCGTCAGCAGCGCGGCGCGGCGGACGGCGGAGAGGAAGTCGGCGGTGCCGGCCGTCATCTGCTTGTCGGTGTCCTTGGGGATCACGTCCTCGTAGGGCGGGAACTGCCCCTCGACGAGATTGCTCGTCAGCGTCGCGTCGGCGGTGTGGAAGATCACCTGGTTCTCGCGGATCTGGAACGAGACCGGCGCCTCGGGGTCGTCGACCAGCTTGTCGATCAACGTCAACGCCTTGGCCGGCACAATCGCGCGGGCGCCCTCCTTGGGCAGCTTGTCGTTCGCCAAGTCGCCCTTCGCTTGCGCCAGCCGGCGGCCGTCGGTGCTGACCAGGCTGATCTTCTTCGCCTTGGCGACCACCAGCACGCCGTTGAACGCGTAGCGCGTCGATTCCTTGGCGGCGGCGAACAGGGTTTGGCCGATGAGCTGCTTGAGGTGCCCGCCGGCGATCTGGAAGTCCGGCTCGCCCTCGAATTCCGGCACCGGCGGGAACTCGCGTGGGTTCTGGGTGTAGATGGTGAAGCGCGAGTCGCCGCCCTTGATGACCGCCTGCTCGCCGGACAGCTCGATCGACAGCGTGTCGTCCACGCTCTCGCGGACGATGTCGCGCAGCTTGTCCGCCGGCAGCAGCGCCTCGCCCGGCGTCTCGATCTGCACCTGCGCGTCGGAGTAGCGGATGGCGACCTCAAGGTCGGTGGCGGCGAGCGTCAGGCCGTCGTTTTCCGCCGTCAGCTTCACGCACTGCAACACCGGCTTGGGCGTCCGGGTGGCCACCACGTTGCCCGCCATCAGCAGAGCATCCAACAGCGCGCCCCGGTTGCAGATCACTTTCATTTCCGCTCACTCACCTTTCCGCGATAGCCGCCCGGCGGGCAGGTTCGAAACCAGCGCCCAAGGGCGGGTCGGGTACTTTAACTCCGCCTATGTATTAGAGGAAGTAATTGGAGAGTAGTCATGATGATGAGGGCTGGCGCATTGTGGATAACTTCCGACCGCGATGCGCAACTTGTTCAGCAATCGCCGGTTGCCACCGATTTTATCGGACACTAACTGTGGACAAGGTGTTGGCGGTCGTGTCGTGCCGGCGGCGCGGGCGCGGGGCGCCGGCGTCAGGGCGCCCCGCGCGGCAGCGCTGGGTGGCGCGTTCTTATCGCGCCCGGCATCCGGCTCGTGCGCGCCTCGTCCAAGTTATCCACGCCTCTTCCCGACGGCCTGGCGCAAGGTCGCGCAAGCGCCTTGCGCCCGCGCCGCCCCGCCCCGCTCCGCTACACGCGCGCGGACCGGGCGCGATGGGCGCGGGCGCGATAGACTCCCTGCCCGCGTGTCCACCGCTCCACAATCGCGTCCGCCGCTGCTCGCCGCGCTGGTCTACCTCTGGACCCTGCCGACCACGCTGCTCGGGCTCTGGATGCTCCCTCTGGCCGCGCTGACCGGCGGCGGGTGGCGGGTGATCGATGGCGTCCTGGAGATCCACGGCGGCGGCGTTCGCTGGATCCTCCGCCACTGCACGCTGCTCAAGGGCGGGGCCAGCGCCATGACCCTCGGGCACGTCGTCATCGCGCAGGACGAGCTGCTGGCGGATCTGACGCGCGAGCACGAGCGGGTGCACGTCCGCCAGGCCGAGCGCTGGGGGCCGCTGTTCGTCCCCGCCTATCTCGGCGGCTGCCTGCTCGCCCTGGCGCGCGGGCAGAGGCCTTACCGCGACAACCCCTTCGAGCGCGAGGCCTACGACCACTGCGCCTGACGCCAGCGCCGCCCGTGCAGCAACGACGCGCGATTCACGCCGCCGCCGCCGCCGCCGCCGCGGCGCCCCAACGCCGCGGCCGCGCCCGGGCGGCGCTCAAAGCTCGTAATCCGTCACCTTCATCTCCACCTTCGGCACGCTGGTGGCCCCGAGGTACTGGTAGTTGAAGAAGTCCACGCTGACGGTGAACGGCTGGACCTGCCCGGGCTTGATCTCCTCGAACGTCAGCTCGCCGGTCGCGTCGTTGGGTGAGTTCTGCTGGTACAGGCGGCACTTCACCTTCACGTTGCGCAGCACCTGCCGCCCGGTGTTCTTGACGGCGCCGTCGACAAAGAACTTCTTTGAATCACCGGCCTTGAGCGAGCCGGGGTCGCGGAGCTGGTACTTCCACTCGAACGCCGGCGGCTCCAGCTCGACCAGCAACCCCTTGAGCGTGCGCTTGTCCGCCAGCGTGGCGTAGAGCCTCACCTGGCTGCCGTCGCGCGCCTTGCTGGCCGGAAGGTTCTCCACCGCGAACGAGATCTCGCGCCCGCGCGACGTGACCGCCAGCTTTCCCTTGCCGCCCTGCGGGTTGATCATCCGTCCCTCGGCCAGCACCAGCGCGCCCACCTGCTGCTCGTCGGGCCAGTCACCGACGATCGCCAGCTTCTTCGCCGCCTTCTTCAGCGCGTCGGGCGCGAGGGCGGCCAGTTGCTGCTGCGCCGGCTCGTGCTTTTGATCGGACAACCTGCCGAGCCAGATGACCGCCTTCGGCTTGTCCGGCGCCAGGCCGTCGCCGCCGTTGGCCAGCCGCTGCGAGACCTCCCACTGCGCCTCGATCAATCCTGATTGCGCCGCGCGCAGCAGGAGCTGGAGCCCCTCGCGCGCGTTCGCCGCCACGCCCTGCCCCTTGAGCGTCATCCGCCCCAGGCGAAGCTGCGCGAGGGCGTGGTTCTGGTCGGCGGCGCGGCGGTAGAAGTAGGCGGCGCGCTCCGCGTTGGCGGCGCCGGTGCCGGCGCCGGTCTCGTGGCAGTCGCCCAGCTCGCACTGGGCCGCGGCGACGCCCGCCTCGGCGGCGCGGGTCAGCGGCTCGATTGCCGACTTAGCGTTCTTCGCCGTGCCGCGCCCCAGCTTGTGCGACAGCCCGACCTCGTACATCGCCTGCGGGTGACCGACGGCGGCGGCGGCGGCGGCGAACAGCTTGAGCGCCTCCGCCTTGTCCGACTCCGGCCCCGGCCCGTATGCCAGCCGCGTGCCGGCGGCGACCTGCGCGTCGGCGTCGCCGGTCGCCGCCGCCCTGCGCAGCCACGCCAGCGCTTCGTCGGGATCCTTCGGCACGCCCTTTCCCTGCTCGCAGCGCGCCGCCAGCTCGACCATCGCCTTGGCGTCGCCGCTCTCGGCCGCGGACTTCACCGAGGCGATCGGGGCCGTCTTCCACGGGCTCGCCGCCGCTTGCGAATTCGCTCGTGCCGTGCCCGGCGCCGCCGCGGGCCTGGGCGCAACGGGCGAAGGCGCCACCGCGGGCTTGGGCGCCACGGGCGCGGCCGCCGGTGCCGGCGCGGCCGCCATCGCCAGAGCCAGGAACAGTTTGGTCATGTCGTCACCTCGATTTGCCGCGTGATGGTGGGATCGTCGATCTTCCGGTCGTCCGCCAGCAGAAATGCCTTGCTGAGGATGACCGACAGCGTATGGTCGCCCTCGAAGGGAAGAAAGACGCCGTCGCCCCCGTTTCCCGCCGTCACCGCGCCGCCGCGCGCGGGGACGATGCACAAATACTGATCGTTGGGCTCCATGAGGACATTGCCGGAACCCAGGTGGATCTTGTAGGTGCGCAGCGATCCCTTCACGACGAGGAACTTGCCCGAGATTGACGCGCGCTCCGCGATCTTCAACCGTGGCACGAGCCGTTCCAGCACCGCGCGGCGCGTCTCGGCGGAGGCGGAGAGGTTGCCGAAGGAATACGCGTGCCAGTAGTTGCCGACGCGGTTGCCCTCGGGCATCCAGTTCGGATCGTTCCCGACGCTGGCGACGCCGACGAACAGGTCGACGTCGCGCATGACCTCCGACAGCGCCAGCGGCGGGACGTCCTCCAGCGCGACCGGCTCGTCGACGCCGGCCGCGCCCGGCCCGGCGGCGTCGGCGGTGTACCCGCCGCCAGCGGCGTGCGCGCTGTTGCCCGCCGCCGCCAGGCGATAAAAGCGGAGCTGGTCGGTCGCCAGGCGGAGGTAGCTGCCGGAGTCGGTGGTGTCGGTGCCGTAATTGTCGCCGATCCCCTCGATCCAGAACTCGGCGCGCAGCCCGACGTGGGGCAGCTTCTTCGACGCCGGCGGGTAGGTGTCGTCCACCATCAGCCGCAACTTGTTCCGCCACCCGCGCTGGGCGGCCAGCGCGTGGAACTGGTGCTGGCGGATGACGTGGGCGGCGAAGCGGTTGGAGTAGTTGCGCGTGCGCCGCTCGGCGTCGGTCAGCAGGTAGACCTCGCGGTGCGCCTGCTTGAACGGCTGGGTGATTTTCAGTTCTTCCAGCCGCCGCCGCCAGGCGACGACGTCGTCCATCGTCCGCTCGGCCGGGTGCCAGAGCGCGACCTCCGCCGCCTGCCCGAGCTTCACCTTTTTGCCGGCGACGTCGGTGGCGTCGCCGGCGATGAACAGCACGGGCGTTGCGTCCGCGACCCAGATCAACCGGCGGGCGATCTGGCCGACGATCGGGTGGTCGAGGTAACGGGCGCGAAGATCCGCCAGCTTCCATGTCTTGGGGATGCCCATCAGCGCGTCGATGCGGTCGCGCTGCGCGGTGAGCATCTTCTCGGCATCGGCGGCGGCGGCCTTGAGCTCCTTTAATTCGTCGGCGTGCTTCTCCTTCACGCCGGCGGGCGGGGACTTGACGATCTTCCCCTTGTCGTTCGTCCAGGTGGTGACGACGTCGCGGCCGTCGAGCTTCAGGACGCAGGTGGCACCGCCGAAGGTTTGGCGGCGGACGCCGTGCTCGTCGAAGCCGTACGCCGGGACGCCCAGCTCTTCCAGGTCCGCCTTGGTCACGCCCAGCCGCTGCGCCGCCTCGTCCAGCGCCTTGTCGATCTGCTGGAGCGTGGTGCGGAAGGTGATGCGGGTCTTGAGGCGCGCGAGCTGCCCGAGGGCGTGCTCGCCGCCGATGCGGCCGAGGGACCAGACGGCAGCGTTGGCGAGCTTGGGCAGCCGCGGGCCAATGCCGGGCAGCTTCTTCAGCGACGTCTCGCACAGCCGCCCGAGCGCGCGGCAGGCGTCGGCGCTGGCATCGGGCCGGGCGAGCATCCACGCCAGCCCGCGCAGCACGTCGGCGTTGCCCTCGTTGATGAGCAGGTCGGTCTGCTCGGTCTGCGCGTACGCGTGCGGCCAGGGCTGCGTGCGCGGCTTGGGGACCAGCTCCAACCACGCGAGCGCGCGCGGCTCGAATTCACCCGCGTCGCCGACATCGCTGATCATTTCGGCGGCACGCTTCTCCCACGCGCCCGTCGGCCTGGCGGAACTGGCGCCGGCGGCGTGGGCGAGCAGGGCGGCCCAGGCAGCCTTGGGCTTCTCCTTCATCGCCGCCTGGTCCGCCAGCGCCCGGTCCGACCACGCCTCGCCGGCGACGATGCAGTTGATCGACCCGCTGCCGTTGATGCCGTTCAGCCCCGCGATGAGCTTGCGCGAGCTCGCGCCGGCGCCCACCTGCTCCAGCTTCCGCCGCAACGTGGCCAGGTGCTGCTTCGCCTCATCCGAGAGGGCGCCCGCCTCGTGCAGGCGCTCGGCAGCGGCGACGAGCCCCGCCAGCGGGAGCGACCACTCCGTCACGTGCTTCGCCCCCGCCGCCAGCTTGAACAGCCGCTCTCCGTCGACGGCGTCGAACGGCAGCTTTGACCGCAGCAGCGCCGCGGCGAGCCCGCGCACGTAAGCTGCGGCGTGAACGCCCCTGCGGGCGTCGGTCGTGCCGAACACCTTCACCTTGATCAGCGGCTCCCGCAGCCACTCGAGCAGGATGATCACAGCCGCCCTGCGGACGTCGGCGGAGGCGTTCGATACGGCCTTGCCCTGCGGCGTGCTCTGGGGATTGAAGCGGTAGTCGAACGACGTGGGCCACGACTTCGCCGCCGCCACCAGCAGCTTCTCCGCCTCCGCCTCGATCGCCTGCACCTTGGGCATTTGACGGGTCCCCGTTTACCGCCGCCCGAGCCGAAGCCCGCGCACCCCGAGTCGGCGCCCGAGGCAAACAGGCCCGCCCATCCCAGCCTGCGCATCCGCACGCCGGGATCCGCGCCCGCGCCAATGCTGGCGTTACCCGCCCACCAGCGGCACGAGCTTCACGAAGCTCACGGTCGTCTGCGGCGCGATCGTGAACTCATCGTCCAGGCTCTCGGCCTGCCTGTCGTCGATCAGGACGAAGAACCCGTTGCGCTCGAAGGCGTCGCACGCCCGGTCGAACTGCCCCTTCCAGTCGAGCTCGCGGCGCTTCTTCAGCTTGTAGGAGCCGTTGAGGGTCTGCTCCGCGTCGGTCGGCTGCACCAGCCCGCGGAAGGCGTCGGGACGCTTCAGGTTGTAATCCTGCACTTCCTGGTAAACGCGCCCGCGGATCAGCTCGCGCACGGTGATGCGCTCGGTGAGAAACTCGATGACCGTCTCGCCGACGGACTTGCCCGTGGCCGTCTCGTCCCTGATCGTCAGTGTCGCCGCCATGTGACACCTCGCGCGCGGGTTGAAGTTGGGTTGGTGCGTGGGGCGACATCTTATCGAACGCGCCGCCGTGCCCGCCAGTCAATTATGATGGTGGCGCGTGGGATCGTTACGAAATCAGCTCCAACCGGCGGTCGACCGCGCGATCGCCCTGCACCAGGCGGGGCGCGTCGGCGAGGCCGAGGGGATTTACCGCAAGGTCCTCCAGCAGGACCCGCGCAACCCCGACGCGCTCCACCTGCTCGGCCTGATCCATCACCACAACGGCGACCCCGCGACCGCGATCGACCTGATGACGCGAGCCGTGCGCCAGGAGCCGGCGGTCGCGCTTTACCGGATGAACCTGGCCAAGGCGTACCGCGCCGCCGGCCTGCCGGCCGAAGCCGTGGCGGCGGCGCAGCGGGCGGTGGATCTGTCGCCGCCGACGTTCGTCGAGGCGCAGGTGGAGCTGGCGTCTTGCCTGACCGGCGCGGGCCGCGCCGCCGACGCCGAGCGCGTCGCGCGCAACGCCGTGCGCGTCGCGCCCAGCTCGCCCGAGGCGCGCAGCGCGCTGGGCAACGCGCTGGCGGACCAGGGGCAAATCGACGAGGCCATCGCGGAGTACCAGGTCGCCCTTCGCCTGCGGCCGGACTTCGCCGAGGCCGCCAGCAACCTCGGCGAAGCGCTGCGAAAGGTGGGGCGGTACGACGAGGCGGAACGGCTGCTTCTCGCGGCGGCCCAGCTCGCGCCGAACGTGGCGGAGCCGCACTTCAACCTGTCGCTGATCCGCCTGGTGCGCGGGGATCTCACTCGCGGCTGGCCCGGTTACGAGTGGCGCTGGCGGCAGATCGGCGTCCGACCGCGGGCGTTCGCGCAGCCGCAATGGGACGGGTCGATGCTCCACGGCAAGTCGATCCTGCTCTACGCCGAGCAGGGCCTTGGCGACACGATCCAGTTCGTCCGCTACGCCACGCTCGTCGCGCGCGAGCGGGCGGCGGGGCGGGTGATCGTGGAGTGCGACGCCGCGCTGGCGTCGCTGGTCGCAACAATCGAAGGCGTCTCGGACGTGCGGGTGAAGGGCGCCGCGCTGCCGCCGTTCGACGTGCAGTGCCCGCTGGTCTCGCTGCCGCTGAAGTTCGGGACGACGATCCAGACGATCCCGGGCCGCGCGCCCTACGTCAGCGTCGATCCCGCCCGCGCGGTGCGGTGGCGCGAGGAACTGAAGCTGTCGCAGGGCGTGCGCAACGTCGGGCTCGTCTGGGCGGGCAGCGCGGTTCACAAGAACGATCGCAACCGCTCGATGCGCCTCGGCGACCTCGCCTCGCTCGCAACCGTTGAAGACGTCCGCTGGATCAGCCTCCAGGTCGGCCCCGCCAGCGAGCAACTGCGCGCGCCGCCCCCCGGCCTGATGATCGAGGAGGTCGGCTCGCGCCTGACCGATTTCAGCGACACCGCCGCGCTGGTGACGGAACTGGACCTGCTGATCTCCGTCGACACCTCGCCCGCCCACGTCGCCGGGGCGCTGGGCAGGCCGGTCTGGCTGCTGCTGCCGCGGGTGCCGGATTTTCGGTGGCTGCTCGACCGCGCCGACAGCCCGTGGTACCCGTCGATGCGCCTGTTCCGCCAGCCGGCGGCGGGGGCGTGGGAACCCGTCGTCCGCGCGGTTGCCGAGGCACTGCGCGGCGCCTGATGCTGGCGCGCAAGCCTGGCCCGACCGTATCACCCTTAGGTCGCGGGCACGGCCGTCTCCGCGGGCTTTGGGCGGCGCTTGAGGAAGCGCCAGAGCAGCGCGATCGCCAGCGCCCACGGCAGGACGAAGCAGAGGCCGACGACGATGAGCTGGAGGCTCCAGAGCAGCCCGCGGGCGCTGGTGGCCAACCCCTCGCGGATCGTCGCCCAGACGCCGGTGCCCGGTTCCACCAGCGCGTCGGGCGAGATTAGCGCCACGTCGATCCGGGCGCGCGCCAGCGCGCCGGCCGGCACCTGGGCGTTCTGCGACGCCTGCACGGCCCGCACCGAGCCCAGCTTTTTCGCCTGGTCGAGCAGCGCCGCCGCCTTCGCCAGGGGCACTTCCACCGTCAGCTTGCCGCGCGAGCGACCGTTGGTTTCCTTCGACAGGTTCGAATCGGTGACGCGCGCCCCCGCCTGCGCCGCGGCGAGCTGGAGGTTTGCCAGCGCGCCGTCCACGTCGGACGACTCGACGGTCAGCCCGGTGGTCTCGCGCGGCGGGAGCTTCTCGGCCGGCGTGAGCGTGAGCTGCACGCGCACGCGCAGGTCGGAGGTGTTGTCGGTATCGCTGGAGCGTGAGACGACGCGGCTGACGGTGTCGCCGGCGTCGCCCAGCGCCTTCTCCACCGCCGCCAGCGCGGCGCGCGGCACGTCCAGTTCCAGCGTGGCGTTGGGGTTGGAGCGGTCGTTCTCGTTGAGCTGCGCCGACAGCACGCGGGCGCCCCCCGCGCCCGCGGCGGCCAGGATGCGGTCGCGCGCCTGCGCCACGTCGGCCGACGCCACGCGCACCGTCGAAGTCTCGCGCGGCGGAACGGCGCTGGACGCGATAATGGTGACGGCGAAGCCGCGCTTGGCGGCGGTGACGTTCTGCGCGTCGGGGTTCTCCGCCACCGTCAGCCGCATCACCTCGCCGAGCTGGCGCAGGTCCGCGGCGACGGCGTCGGCGTCCGCCGATGGCACCTCGAAGTGAACCGTCCCGCTGGTCTGCTCCGGGTTGTTGCGCGCCAAATTTGCGTTGACCACGCGCCCGCCCGCCTTGCTCACCCGCGCCGCGATCGCCTGGTACGCCTGCTCCACGTCATCGGCGGCGACGTTCATCGTCGTCGTCTGCCGGGGCGCGACGTTGGCCAGGTTGTACAGCGAGAGGTTCAGCCGCACGTCGCGCTTCTCGACGCGCAGCGGCGGCTGGGGGGCGCCGGTGGCGGTGGAGGTCTCGGCGTTCTGCTGCCGCCGCTGAACGTCCAGCCGCGCCAGCTTACCGATCTGCCGCACGCGGTCGAGCAGCGGCCCGGCCGCGTCGGGCGGCACCTCCGCTACGATCGTGGCGCCGAACTGCCCGGCGTCGTAGCGCTTCAGGTCGGACTGCACCACGCGCCCCTTGGCCTGCTCGATCGCCTTGAGCGCGTCGCTGCGCGCCTTCTCCACGTCGCTCGCCTCCACGCCCGCGTCGATGGTCTCGGTCTCGGTGGCGGTGGCGGGCGTGCGGATGTCGCGCTCGAGCAGCGTCAGGTTCAGCGTCGAGAGCGAGACCAGGCTGTCGTAAAAGCGCATCTCGCCGGTCGCCTTCTCGATCTTCTGCCGCCAGGTGCCCAGCTCCTTCTCCGCCGCCAGCAGGTCCTTGATCTGCCCGTTGGCGCTCTTGATGATCCCCAGCAGCCGCTCCTCCATGGCGCGGGCGGCGCGCAGCTCGGATTCCAGGTCGTGGTACTGCTTGGAGACGTCCTGGGCCTCGAGCTTTTGCGAGCGCAGGTCGCCGATGCCGCGGAGCTGGAGCACCAGCGTGTCGAGCCGGTCAGGCGGGACGCGCACGGTCACGGTCCCCTTCACCTTGCCGTTGGGGAGCTTCTCCGAATCGGTCGTGCCGACGTAGCCGCCGGACTCCTGCGCCAGCTTGCTCACCAGCGCGAAGGCGGCATCGAAGCGCTCGACCTCGAACTCCATCGCGCCGTTACGGATGATCTTGCGAGTGGAAACTTGCGACGGCGCGGGCGCGGGCGGCGAGCCTGGCGCGGTGCCTGGCGCGGTGCCTGGCGCGGCCGTCTCCACGGGCGCCAGTGCGACGTCAATAGCGTCCCAGCTGCCGTTCGCTACGTGTTTCGGCGCCGCGTTGACGGCATCGACCGCGATGGCAGGCGGCTGCGGCTTGTTTTCCGACGTGGGCGGCGCAGCGGCGACCCCGGGGAGGTTGAGCTGTAGTGCATAGCCCGCGTTGGGGCGGCTCTCCTTGGCCGCGGCGTCGGGCGCGCTGGCGTCGCCCAGCTTTGCCAGCAGATCGTCGGGCCTGAACGGTCGGCCGGGATTGGCGGCGCGGTCGGCCGCGCCGTCGCCGTCAGTGTCGCGCTGCACTTGCGAATACCGGAGTTCCGCCCGGCCGCCACTTTCGACCGAAGTGTTCCCCTTGAAGGTGTTGTTGCCGCGCACCGTTAGCGTTCCGAGGTTGCTGGCGTCGCCCACGCCCCCCAGCGTGGCGCCGCCACCGAAACCACCACCGCCGCCACCACCGCCACCACCGCCGCCGCCGCCGCCGCCACCACCGCCGCC
>DASQDR010000227.1:0-5465 GCA_035634055.1 Tepidisphaeraceae bacterium
GCTCCCGCCGGTCGTGCTGCTCGGCGGCGAGGCCAACGCGCTCTCGGTGGCGCGCGAGCTGGCGGCGCGGGGCACGAAGGTCTTCGCCGTCGGCGCCGAACCGACCTGCGTCCGCCACTCGCGCCGCTGCGAGTGGATCGACCTCCCGCCGGGCGGCGACGCCGAAGCGCGCTTCGCCGACTTCCTCCTCGGCCCGCGCTCCGAGCGCTTCGCCGGCGCCGTCCTGCTGGCGTGCAGCGACGCCGCCCTCCAGGTCCTGGCGCGCCACCGCGAGGCGTTGTTGCGCCGCTATCGGCTGGACCTGGCCCACCCGCCGGCGCAGCTCGCAATGCTCGACAAGCTCGAGACGTACCAGCTCGCCCGCGCCGCTGGCGTCGCCACGCCGCTCTTCTGGGCCGTGGAATCGCGCGCGGACGTGCGGGCGATCGCACGCGAACTGGTCTTCCCGCTCATGGTCAAGCCGCGGCTGTCGCACGTGTTCGAGCGGCACTTCGGCCGCAAGCACGTGATCGTGAACGACGCGGCCGAGCTGTCGGCCGCGATCGACGCCGCGTCCGCCGCCGGCGTCGGGGTGCTGCTGATGGAAGTGATCCCGGGCGCGGATGACCAGCTCTCCAGCTACTACACCTACGTGGACGAGGAGGGCGCGCCGCTGTGCCATTACACGAAGCGCGTCGTCCGCCGGTTCCCCGTGGGGATGGGTGCGGCGTCGCTGCACATCACCGGCGACGTGCCGGAGATCGTCCAGCCGTCGCTGCGGCTGCTCCGCCAGGCGGGCGTGCGCGGGCTGGCTAACGTGGAGTTCAAGTTCGACGCGCGCGACGGGCGGCACAAGCTGATCGAGTGCAACTCGCGCTTCACCGCCTCCAACGCACTCGTCGCCGCCAGCGGGTTGCGGCTGGCGTCGTTCATCTACGACCGTGCGGCAGGGCGGCCGGCGGAACTGGTCTACGACCGCCGCGACGCCGGCCGCACGATGCGGCTCTGGGACCCGATCCGCGACTTCGCCGCCTACCGCCAGCTCCGCCGCGCGGGAAGGCTGACGCTGTGGCGGTGGGTGCGCACGGTGATGCACCGCCAGCGGTTCCCCTACTTCGCATGGTCCGATCCCGGCCCGACGATCTCGCGACTGCTCAAGGGCGGCGCGCGGGCGATCGGCCGCAGCTCGAACGGCTTGCACGGCGGGGCGGACCGATGAGCAGGATCCGCGTCGTCCACATCATCAACAGCTTCGAGTACGGCGGCGCCGAGGCGATGCTCTGCAACCTGCTGCTGCGCTCCGACACGTCCCGCTTCGAGCAGTCGGTCGTCTCCCTGATCGACGACATGACCGTGGCCGGCGACGTGGTGCGGGCCGGGATCCCGATCGTCACCATGGGCATGAGGCCCGGCCTGCCCGACCCGCGCGCGATCGTGCGCCTGGCGCTGCACCTGCGCCGCGTGCGGCCGGACGTGGTGCAGACGTGGATGGACCACTCCAACCTGATCGGCGGCATCGCCGCCCGCGCGGTGCGCGGGTGCAAGGTCGTCTGGGGCGTGCACCACTCGAACCACGTCCGCGGGATCACCAAGCGCTCGACGCTGCTGACGGTCTCAGCGTGCGCCAGGCTTTCCCGGCGGGTGCCGCACCGCATCGTCTCCTGCTCGCGGCACGCCGGCGAGGTGTACGAGCGACTCGGCTTCGACCGCGAGCGCATGTGCGTCGTGCCCAACGGCTTCGACACTTCCGCGTTCTGCCCGGACGAGACGGGCCGCCGCCGCATCCGGCGCGAGTGCGGGCTTGAGGAAGGCGCCACGGTGATCGGCCTGGTCGCGCGGTACGATCCGGTCAAGGACCACGCTGGCTTCCTGCGCGCGGCGGCGGCGCTGCTCCGCACGCACCCGCACGTCCGCTTCCTGCTCTGCGGGCAGGGCGTGGACGACGGCAACGCGGACCTGCGCGGGCTCGTCGCTTCGCTCGGGATCGAGCGCGCCTGCACGTTGCTCGGCCCGCGGCGGGACGTGGCGGACGTGTACCGAGCGCTGGACGTGGCAACCTCCTCGTCGCTCAGCGAGGCGTTCCCGCTCGCGGTGGGCGAGGCAATGGCGTGCGGCGTGCCGTGCGCGGTGACCGATGTCGGCGACTCGCGGCTGATCGTCGGCGACACCGGCCAAGTCGCCCCGCCGCGCGACCCGGACGCGCTCGCCGCCGCGTGGACGCAGATCCTGGCGATGCCGCCGGAACAGCGGCGGCAGCTCGGCGCGGCCGCACGGGAGCGGATCGTCCGACTGTTCGACCTGACGGCGGTGACGCGGCGATACGAGCAGTTGTACGCCGAGCTGCACGCGCCCGTGGGTCGCGTTGGCGCGACGCGCGAGCCGATGGATGGCGAGGTATCGGTCACCGCCTGATCGCCGTGAACCGACCGTGGAGATGCCTTGGAAGCCAGTGTTGCCACAACGAAGCTGACGGATCTCGACGCGCCGCTGCGCGCCGCCGGCGGCGTCGCCGTCGCACCGGCGGGCGGCGCCGCGGAAGCCGAGCGGCTGCGCGTGCTGCTGGTCGTCGAGTCCAGCGGCGGCGGCACCGGGCGGCACGTGCTGGACCTGGCCGAGGGGCTGGGCGACCGCGGCTGCGACGTCCACGTCGTCTACTCCACCGGCCGCGCCGACCGCATGTTCCTCGACCGCATCGCGACGCTGAAGGACCTGCCGGCGACCGGGCTGCCGATGCGAACCAGCATCCATCCCGCCGACCTTTCCGTCGCCCGCCGGCTTCGGCGATACGTCCGGCAGCACGGACCGTTCGACGTGATCCACGGGCACAGCTCCAAGGGCGGCGCGCTCGCCCGCCTCGCCGCGCTCGGTAGCGACGCCGACGCGTTCTACACGCTGCACGGGCTGATCATGATGGATCCCGGGCTGGCGCGATGGAAGCGGGCGGTCTACCTGAGCATCGAGCTGGCGCTGGGGCTCCGGACGCGCGGGATCATCGCCGTCTCGCCGGAAGAGGCGCGGGCGGCGGTGCGGCTGGGGCTCGGGCGATCGCGCGTGCTGACGATCCCCAACGGCGTCGGCGTCATCGACTTCACGCCTCGCGACCGCGCCCGCCGCGCGATGGGCGCGGGTGACGGCGACCTGCTGATCGGATTCGTCGGCCGGCTCGTCGACCAGAAGGCGCCGCACGTGTTGATCGGCGCCTTCGCGTCGGCCGCCGCGCGCTTGCCGAACGCCCGGCTGGTCATGGTCGGCGACGGCCCGCTGCGGCCGGCGATGGAGGAACTCGCGCGGCAGCGCGGCGTCGGCGATCGCGTCCTGTGGCTCGGCGAGCGCGACGCGCGCACGATCATGGCGGGGCTGGACCTCTTCGCCCTCTCCAGCCGCAAGGAAGGGCTGCCGTACGTCGTGCTCGAGGCGATGGCGGCCGGCCTGCCGATCGTCGCGACGGCGGCGTCCGGGGTCGAGATCCTCGTCCGCCCCGGCGAGAACGGCGTCGTCGTGCCGACCGACGACGCGGCGGCGTTCGCCGAGGCGCTGGTCCACGTCGCGATCGACGATGCCCGCCGCGGCGCGATGGGGCGGGCGTCGCTCCGGCGCGTGGAGGAGTTCACGGTCGACGCGTTGGTCGACCGGACGCTCGACGCGTACCGGCAGCGCCGGCGGCAGCGGGGCAGGCGATGATCCGCACGTTTCAGAACCTCGTCCGCTCGACCGACTCGGCCGTCGCGCGGCTCTACCTCTCGCTCTTTCGCGAGCGCAACGCCCTCAACTGCTTCCTGTTCCACTCGCTGTTCCGCCACCAGGCGGACATCGCGCGCGACCTGATCGACCCGCTGGACCGCACCACCGTCGCGCACCTCCGCCAGCTCATCGAGTACTACCTCGCGCACGGCTACCGCTTCGTCGGCCCGCGCGAGGTGCTCGGCGGGCTCAGCGCGGACCGGAAGTACGCGATGATCACGTTCGACGACGGCTACTTCAACAACACGCTGGCGCTGCCGGTGCTCGAATCGCTGGGCGTGCCGGCGGTCTTCTTCATCTCCTCGGGGCACGTGCGCGACGGCAAGTGCTTCTGGTGGGACGTGCTCTACCGCGAGCGCCGCGCGCAGGGGGCGTCGCCGCGGCAGGTCTACCGTGAGGCCTTGGGGATGAAGTACCTCAAGACCGAGGAGATCGAGCGCCGCCTGACCGACCGCTTCGGCCCCGGCGCGTTGCGCCCGCGGACCGACATCGACCGCCCGTTCACGCCGGACGAGCTGCGCGAATTCGCGCGGCACCCGCTGGTGCAGATCGGCAACCACACCGCCGGCCATGCCATTCTCACGAATTATAGTGGGGAAGGGGTGCGCTGGCAGATCGGCCGGTGCCAGGACGATCTCCAGGAGATGACCGGCCAGCGCCCCGAGGCGATCGCCTACCCGAACGGCGCGTACAACGCGGACGTGCTGGCGGCGTGCGACGAGCTGGGCATCCGCCTCGGATTCACGATTAAACCTCACAAGAGCCCGATCCCGGTCGGCGCCGGCCCGCCGGCGGCCGGCGATGGCGCGGCCAATCGCGCGGCTGTGCCGGGCTCGAAGCACGGACTTTTGAAGCTCGGCCGGTTCGTGCCGCACGCGGCCGCGCCGATGGTTGCCCAGTGCCGCAGCTACCGCTCCGACGTCCCGCTCTACGGCATGCTCCGCGCCGGCTACCTGCAAGTTCGCCGCGGGCGGATCAGCAACTAGAGCGGCGCGCGATTGGGTGGAGCGGAACGGCGCGCCAGCGATGTCGCCGCGAGCGTACTCGCCGAGCATCCCGGGCGAGTCAGTCGTTCTCGCCGTCCCGAGCTCCCTCGCGAGTACGCTTCAGGATGACACGCGCGGGTACGCACACGCGAGTAGGCTTCGGGATGACACAACTCCTGCCGTCCCCGTTACACCCCCGCGTTACTCGCGCCCATTGCGCCTTGCCGCTTTCCGCCGGTCGCGCGGTTTAGTCTGGCCGAAAAACCTGTCTTCTCCGGGGCGGCTTCCAGAGGCTACAGACGAGGGCGATGCCCGCGCCCGCACCGGGAGAAGTTCGCCGCGCCTCCGCCGACGCGGTGGTGTTTGACGAGCGCAGCCGGGTGTTGCTCCAGCGGCGGGCGGAGAGCGGCATCTGGTGCCTGCCCGGCGGTTCGATCGAGGTCGGCGAGTCCGCCGCCGCCAGCGTCACCCGCGAGGTGCGGGAGGAGTCCGGGCTGATCGTCGAGCCGGTCAAGCTCATCGGCGTCTACTCCGAGCCGCTGATCACCACGCATCGCTACCCCGACGGCAACCTGGTCCACTACGTCAGCCTGCTGTTCGAGTGCCGCCTGGTGGGCGGGCAACTGCGCCACACCGAGGAATCGTCCGCCGTCGCGTGGTTCGACCCCAATGACCTGCCCAGGCCGTTCCTCTCCGACCACCTGCCCCGGCTGAAGGACGCCCTGGAGCGCCGCCCGGAGGCGTTCTTCCGGTGAGCGG
>DASQDR010000228.1:0-5876 GCA_035634055.1 Tepidisphaeraceae bacterium
CAGGGAGCGGTCGCTGGGCGCGGATGACACCCGCTGGCGGCAGGTCGTCATCGGCACCCTGCGAAGCTGGAACTTCGGCGACGAGCGCGGCTTCCGAACCCGCGGGCACCGCATCCACTCCTCCGGCGACTACCGAAACCCCCCGCCTCCCGGCGAACACGCGCGGCTTCACGACTGGCACGTCAGGCGCCACGCCGGGCCGCGCGTGGAGATCCCGCTCGAGGTGCGCCGCAAGATCGGGGCGGCCTTCGCGCGCAAGCTGCTGGCGCTGGAGCAGCGGGTGATCGCGCTATCGGTGGGCGCGAAACACCTGCACGCGCTGGTCGAGCTTCCGGACGATTACCGCAGGGAACGCGCGCTGGTCGGGAAGGCAAAGAACATCTCATCGTACGTGGTGCGCGACGATCTCCCGGGGAGGGTGTGGGCGGCCGGGGGACGCTTCAAGCTGATCAAGGACCGCAGGCACCAGCTCAACGTGTTCGTCTACATCTCGAAGCGGCAGGAAAAGGGCGCGTGGACGTGGACGTTGTTCCAACCGCTGCCAGCGGAGGAGTGAAGGCGCCCAAGCGCGGAACACCTGCGCCGAGCGTCCGCGCCCGCGCGCCCGTGCCGAACACCCGCGCCGCGCGCCCGCGCCGAGCATCTGCGCTCGTGCGTGCGCCCGCGCCGGGCGTCAGCGCCGAGCACCCGCGCTCGTGCGCCCGCGCCACGCGCCCGCGTTCGCGCGCCCGTGCGCCCGCGTTCGTGCGCCCGCGCCCGTGCGCGTCCGATCCACGACTTCCATCGTGGCTTGAAGCGCGGGGGAGGCGTGATTTGCCTTCAAGCCGCGACGGAAGTCGTGGATGCTTCGACGGAAGTCGCGGGTGCTTCGACGGAAGTCGTGGATGCTTCGACGGAAGTCGCGGATGCTTCGACGGAAGTCGCGGGTGCTTCGCGCGTGTTGGCTCCCCCCTCCCGTACAATGCCTCCGGATGCCCGGTGAGTTCGACTTCATCGACTGGGTGCGGAAGCAGTCCCTCGCTTCCCCGCGACTCCTCGTTCCTCCGGGGGACGACCTCGCGGCGCTGCGGTGGGACGCGTCCGATCTGCTCCTCGTCGGCGCGGATCAAGTCCTCGATGGCGTCCACTTCGACTCCGCCCGCCATGCTCCACGCGACATCGGGCGTAAGGTGATGAACCGGAACCTGTCGGATTGCGCCGCGATGGCGTGCCTCCCCGCCGCCGCCGTCGCGACGGCGGCGCTGCCGCGCGACACTCCGCTCGAATTCGTGAAGGAGATTTACCGGGGCATGTCCGCCTCGGGGGCCACGTTCGATTGCCCCGTCGTCGGCGGTGACACCGGCGCCTGGGACGGAAAACTGGTGCTGACGGTGACGATCCTCGGCCGCTCCGCCGGCATCGCGCCCGTCACCCGCAGCGGCGCCCGCGCGGGCGACGGCATCTGGGTGACCGGCCCGCTCGGCGGGAGCATCCTCGGGCGGCACATGACCTTCACCCCGCGCGTCACCCTGGCACGCGAGCTGGCGCCGCGCGGCATCACCGCCATGATCGACATCAGCGACGGCCTCTCCCGCGACCTCGGGCACATCTGCGCGCAAAGCAACGTCGGCGCGATCATCGAGGCGGAGCGCATCCCGATCCACGAGGACGTGATGAAGCTCCCGCCGGACGGGCGCTCGCCCCTCGAGCACGCGCTGCACGATGGGGAGGATCACGAATTGCTCTTCACCGCCCCCGGCGACTTCGCAGGGACGGCGACGCGCATCGGGACAGTGACGGCGGACCGCGAGATCTGGCTGCGAGGCGCCGACGGCACGCGTGCGCCGCTGGAGCGCAAAGGGTGGGAACACGCGCTCGCGTGAAGCACCGCGCGACGCACGGCAGCGTCAGATGCGCACGGTTCGCTTCCCCGTGGCACGGGTTTCAACCCGTGTCTGCGCATCGTTCGGGCGCTGCCGAGTGCGGCAACCGACCGACGCGGTGGATACCCGTGCCACGGGAGCCCCTTCAACTTCGCTAGCGCGCGAGGCGCCTCGTCACGCCGCCGCTGCCGCGGCCATCAGGTCGGCGGGGGTGATGTCGGGAACCGCGCGGCGAACCTCTTCCATCGTGGTCCGCCCCTGCGCAACCTTGAGCAGCGCCGCCTGCCGCAGGGTGAGCATCCCTTCCTTCACCGCGCGGGCGTGGATGTCCTTCGTAGATGCGCCGGCCACGATCAGGTCGCGCAGGGCGTCCGTAACCGGCATCACTTCATAGACGGCGGTGCAGCCGGCATAGCCGGTCTGGTGGCACGCGTCGCACCCCTTGGCGGAGTAGCGCGCGCCCACGTTGGCGCCGGGGAGGAACGACTTGATCTCGCCCATCATCCGCTGCACGTCGGCGCCGTGCCCGTCCTCGTCAAGCTCCTGGCAGGCGGGGCAGAGCGTGCGGAGCAGCCGCTGGCTGACCGCCGCGCGCAGGGCGCTAGCGGCGAACGCGGGGGCGAGGTTGAACCCGCGCAGGCTCTGCACCGCGCCGGCGGCGCTGGCGGCATGGATGGTCGAGAGCATCAGCACGCCGCTGTTCGCCGCCCACACGCCGGTCTTGGCGATCTCCTCGTCGCGCACCTCGCCGACCATCACGGCGTCCGGCGCCTGCCGCAGCACGCCGCGCATCAGCTCCGCCGGGCCGAGGTGAATTCCGTCGTTGACCGCCGACTGCCGCAGCCCCTCGACGGCGTACTCGATCGGGTCCTCGATCGTGTGGATCTTGCGCTTGCCGTCGTTCAGGTGCGCCAGCGACGCGTAAAGCGTGACGGTCTTGCCCGAGCCGGTCGGCCCGGTCAGCAGCACCATCCCGCCCGGCTCGTTCAGCACCGGGCGGTAGACGTCGAGCTGCCGCGCGGTCATCCCCAGGCGGTCGAGCGAGAGCAGGTTCGCGTCGCGGTCGAGCAGGCGGATGGCCAGGTCGTCGCCGTGCAGCGTCGGCAGCAGGTTGATGCGCAAATCGACGGTGCGGCTGTCGGTCTCGAAGATCCAGCGGCCGTCGTGCGGGCGGCGGTGGTCCGACACGTCCATGCCCGCCTGGTGGCGGATGCGGGCGATGAACTTCTTCCCCTGCTCGGCATCGAGGATCGCAAGCTGCTCGATCTGCCCGCGCAGCCGCACCTGAACCGCGACGTGCTGCTCGTTGGTGACGATGAACAGGTCGCTGGCGCGCAGCTCGACGGCGCGGTCGATCAGGCGGTTGACGCCCGCCTCGGGCGCGACCCGCGTCAGGTCGAGCAGGCGGAGGTTGTTCGTCGGTGCGGCGGGATGCTTGCTGGTGCTGCTGCGATCGGTGACCTGGGCCATGAGCGTGCGTCCTCCGTGATGCCTCGCGTCGCCGGCCGGCCGGGCAGGGTGCGGCCCCGCGCGTGGCTCCGTTGGCGCGTTTCGATCACGCGAAAGAGAAACTTCCTCGCCGGTCCGCCGCCGCCGCCGCGCGTTCGAGCGCGGCGCCGTGACACCGGCATCCCCCCTTCAATCGGAAAAATCAGAGGACCACACGAGCGCAAGCAAAAGCCGGCCGTGCACGGGGGCGCGCCAAGCGCCCGGGAGCACAGCCGGCCTTGTTGTTCTCGGACGTTAACAAGTCAGCGCGCGGGCGGCGGTATTACCGGCCGCGGCGCGAGGCGGACTTCCCGTTGCTCTTGGAGCGCGACCCGCCGCCGCCACCGGAGGACTTGGACTTGGACTTCGAGCCCGAGCGGCCGCCCGACGAGGCGCCGGCCATCTCGTCCTCTTCGCCGCCCTCGGCGGCCTGGATGTTGATGGTGCTCTCGGCGATCTCGGTGAGCATGCGGTCGGCGGTCTTCTCCTCGTCCAGCGTCTGCTCGAGCAGGCTGGCCGCCTCCTCGTCACCGAGCAAGCGGGCGAACGTGACGGCCGACCCGTACCCGGCGATCTCGTAGTGCTCGACCTTCTGCTGCCCGACGATGAGCCCGGCGTCGATGACCTCCGGCTCGGCGTCCTCGCCCATCATCTCCTTGTTCTCGTCGATGAGCCCGTCCATGCCGTGACACTTCTTGCCGCCGGGCTTCTCGCCCATCTTGCCAAGGATCTGTTCCAGCCGCTTGACCTGCCCTTCGGTGATTCGCAGGTGCTCGGTCAGGGCGTTGCGCAGCTCCTCGTTCTGCACCTTCTTGGCCATCTTCGGGCCGGCCTTGAGGATCTGCTGCTCGGCGCTGTAGAGGTCCTTGAGGTTCTCCACCAAAAGGTCCTGGAGGTCGTTCATCTGCATGGTCGTTGCTCCTTCCGCGTCGCGGTGAGTTGGGGGGATAGTGGGGACAGTCGTACGTGGCGAGCAAGTTCTGCAACGCCCGTGCCGCCGAAGCGAAGTCACGTGCGCAATGGGGTGCGGCGGGCGCGCGCGGCGCGGTGATGGGACGAAACGCCGGGGGAACGCCCCGCGCAACACGACACATCTTCATCGGGGATAACGGAGGTCAGCGGCCGGCGCGACGCGCCGTGAGCGCCACCGGCCGGGCGCGGCGGCGCGTCGTGCCCCCACGGACGGGCGCGCTGTCGCGCAGCCTGCTCGCGCGTCGTCCCGAGCGTGCCGGCGTGTCGTTCCTGAAGCGTGCTGGCGTGCCGTCCGGCAGCCCCTAGGCGCTGTCATCCCGAAGCGTACTCGCGAGGGATCGCGGGTTGGCAAGGCCCGTTCCCGCGCCCGAGATCCCTCGCGAGTACGCTTCGGGATGACACGCCAGCACGCTCGGGCGCCTTCGGAATGCCGGCGCCTTCGGCATGACAGCGCCTTCGGGATGATCTACTTCACCGCCCCCGCTCCGGCCTCGGCGACGGCGTGGTCGTTTTCGACCGTCGAGCCGCTGACGCCGACGGCGCCGATGACCGTGCCGTCGCTGGACTTGATGGGGATGCCGCCGGGGAAGGTGATCAGGCCGCCGTTGGAGACCTCGATGTTGTACAGCGGGCCGCCCGGCTGGGAGAGCTTGCCGATCTCGCCGGTATTCATGTCGAAGTAGCGGGCGGTGCGCGCCTTCTTCTGTGCGATGTCGATCGACCCGAGCCACGCGCCGTCCATGCGCGCGAAGGCCTTGAGGTTGCCGCCGGCGTCGACGACGGCGATGTTCATCTTGGTCTTGGTCTCCCGCGACTTCCGCTCGGCCGCCTCGACCACTTTCACCGCCTGTTCGAGGGTGATGTCCTTCGCGTTCTGTGCCTGCGCGGACGGCGCCGCCTCGGCATGGTCCTGCGCACGGGCGACGTTGTCGGGCGCGTTCAGCGCCGCGGCGAGCAGCGCGCCGCCGAGCGCCATGCCGGCGACGACGAGTTTCGTGGTGTAGGTCATTGCAAGGCTCCTTCGGATGAAGATTAGGGGGACGGGTCGGCCACGCGTGGTATCCCCGCGCGGCCTGGATCTGTCAATCGTCCAGCGGCGCCCGGCGGTCGCGCCGCCAGCAAGGCCTGGCGCGCAAGCGACCCGCGCCGCCGACCGACGCGAGGCTCTTCACCGTTCAGCACGCGGGGCACAGCAGCCAGAACTCACTTGCTCATTCCGCGGATGAACGACGTCAGCTCGCCCATGGACTGCACGCAGTGGATGTTGGGATGCTTGGCGGGGCAGGCGGTGGGGGCGTGGCGGCCGCCGATGACCAGGGTGGCGCCGTGGGCGGCCAAGTCGCTCGCCAGGCGCGACAGCTCGGCGCGCAGGCCGCGCCGCGGGGGCATGGTGATCGACAGCCAGACCAGCTTGGCGCGGTGCTCGACGGCGGCGGCGGCGAGCAGGTCGCTGGGGACGTTGCCGCCGTAGTTGATGTCGCGCAGCCCCGCCTCGTGCGCGACGCTGGCGGCCATGAGCGACGGGACCACGTGCCACTCGTCGGTGGGCGTGGC
>DASQDR010000229.1:0-7189 GCA_035634055.1 Tepidisphaeraceae bacterium
GCGGCGAAGTGCTTCTTCGCCTCGCCCACCAGGTAGAAGCTGCCGGTGATGCAGACCAGGTCTTCCTTGCTCACCGCGCGGTTGGCGATCGCCAGCGCCTCTTCCAGGCTGCCGGCCACCTGCGCCATCTTCCCGTACAGCTCCGTGTACTGCGCGGCCAGCTCGTTCGGGTCAGCGGTTCGGATGTTGTCGACCTTGGTGAAGATCACCTTGTCCGCCCCGCCGGTGATCTTCTCGAGCATGCCGGTCACGTCCTTGTCGGAGCAGCAGCCGAAGATCAGGACCATGCTGTCGTAGGGGACGTGCTGCCCGATGGCGCGCATGAAGGCGTCAACGCTGGCGGCGTTGTGGGCGCCGTCGACAATCACCCGCGGGTTGGTGGCGATCTGCTCCATCCGCCCGGGCATGGAGAGGGCCTTGAGGCCCTCCATCGCCTTCATGTCGTTGATAACGAAGCCGCGGCCCTTGAGCTTGTCGATGATCGACAGCGCCAGCCCGCAGTTGATCGCCTGGTGCTCGCCGACCAGCGGGACGGCCAGGTGCTCGAACTTGGTATTGGCGGTGGTCAGGCAGACCCGGTTGTGCGGGCCGAGCATCCGACTGGACTCGAAGCGGTAGCTGAACTCGATCTGCTTGCCGACGATTTCAAGCGGCGCCCCGACCCGCTCGGCGGACTGCTTGAGCGCCGCCTCGGCCTCGGGATCCTGAAGCACGCTCAGCGCCGGCACGCCGGTCTTGAAGATGCCGCCCTTCTCGGTGGCGATCTTGCCCAGGGTGTTGCCCAGTTGGGCCATGTGGTCCTTGCTGATGGAGGTGATGGCGGTCACCTCCGGGCGGATCACGTTCGTGCTGTCGAGCCGCCCGCCCAAGCCGGTCTCGATGACGGCGATCTGGACCTTCTGCTCGGCGAAGTACTTGAAGGCGATGGCGGTCAGCACATCGAAGTAGCTGGGGGTCGGCTTCATGCGGGCGACGATGGGCTCGACCAGCCGGACCAGCCGCGCAAAATCCGCCGTGGGGATCATCACCCCGTTGATCTGGACGCGCTCGCGGACGTCGACCAGGTGCGGGCTGGTGTAGAGCCCGACCTTGTACCCCGACGCCTGGAGCATGGCCGCCACCATGGCGCAAGTGCTGCCCTTGCCCTTGGTTCCGGCGATGTGGACGGTCTTGAAGTCGTCCTGCGGGTTGCCGAGCTTCTTGAGCAGGGTCCGCATGCGGTCCAGGTCGAAATACTGCGGGGTGTAACGCACGATGCGCAGTCGCTCGTAGTCCGACAGCGACCCCAAGTACCGGATCGCCCGGCCGAAGGTGTTGACCGGGGACTGGGCGGGCTTTAACTCCGGAGCGAGCTTAGCCTTGTGGGAGTCTACGGCACGCGTCGTCCGGGTGGTCTGCTTGTGCCGGGACGGTGCGGCGACGGTTCGCCGCCGGGGCGTGCTGCGCTTAGCCTTCGCTCGAATTGCCATAGATGGGAAAGTTTATCAGTTTCAGCCGGTCACTTCAAATTTCGCCGGTAAGTGGTGACAGGCAATCAGGTTGAAGCAGATTGCCCGTGTTATCGGACGTGTTAAAGCTGCGGGTGGTAGTGAAAAGCGTGCGCGTGCGCTGGCGGCGAGCCGCGACCGGCGGACAGAACCCGCCTGCGGGCCGGTCGTAACATCCTCTTTGGCACGGCGAACTTACGTCATCCCGCCGGCGCGGCATTGGCGGGACGGCAGCGCTTTCGGTAAAGTCCCCACCCCGTTCCCCCGTTTCGCTCTGGAGTCGTCTCGCATGGCCCGCTCGTCTGGCTCGTTAAATAAAGGGTCCGACAGGGCCATCCGCTCGGTCGCCTTCGTCAGCCTCGGCTGCCCGAAGAACCTCGTCGACAGCGAGCGCATGCTCGGTTTGCTCGCGCAGGACGGCTTGGCCATCACCCCCCACGCGGAGCAGGCGGACGCGATCGTCATCAACACCTGCGGGTTCCTCGAAGCATCTAAAGATGAGTCGCTGAAAGAGATCAACGACGCCATCGCCCTGAAGCAGGCCGGGTCGTGCAAGCGCGTCGTCGTCGCCGGCTGCCTGGTGCAGCGGCACAAGACCAAGCTGCTGAGCGACGCGCCCGGCATCGACCGCTTGGTGGGTGTTTTCGACCGCGAGCACATCGTCGACGCCGTTCGCGGCAAGGAGAACCCGCGGCAGGAGCACGGGCACTTCCTGGGGAAGTATCACGATTTGTCCCGCGAACTGGTTGCCAGTGGCCAGTTGTCGGTGGCCAGTGACTTTAAGGAGACGAAGACCAACCGCCTGCCGGTGTTCGAGGACGACCGGGCGCGCCTGCGGCTGACGCCGCGGCACTACGCCTTCCTGCGCATGAGCGAGGGGTGCAACCAAGGGTGCTCGTTCTGCACCATCCCATCGATCCGCGGATTGATGCGCTCGAAGCCTCTCGAGCAGATCCTGCTCGAGGCCAAGGAGCTCGCCGCCGACGGCGCGGTCGAGCTGAACCTCATCGGCCAGGACACCACCAGCTACGGCACCGACATCGGCTACGCCCCCGGACTGTCCGGGCTGCTCAAGACGCTCGATCGCGAGCTCAAGGACGTTCACTGGCTGCGGCTGATGTACGCCTACCCGAGCTGCTTCAGCGACGACATGATCCGCACCATCGCCGACGGCGCGAAGGTCGTGAAGTACATCGACATGCCACTCCAGCACATCAGCGACGAGGTGCTGTCGAAGATGAAGCGGCGGGTGACGCGCAGGCAGGTCGAGACGCTGCTGGAAAAGCTGCGGCGATGGGTGCCCGGGATCGCCATCCGCACCACCTTCATCGCCGGCACGCCCGGCGAGACCGACGCGCAGCACCAGGAGCTGGTGAAGTTCGTGCGCGACTTCGGCTTCGAGATGATGGGCGTCTTCCCCTATAGCGCCGAGCCCGGCACGCCGATGGGCCGAATGGACGGGCAACTGCCCGACGACGTCAAGCAGGCGCGCGTCGAAGAGCTGATGCTGGTGCAGCAGGAGGTCGCCTTCGCCCGCAGCAAGGCGACCGTCGGCAAGACGATCCAGGTCCTGGTCGACCGCCCCGCCGGCCGCGATCAGGAAGACGGCTACGTCGCCCGATCGCAGGCGCAGGCGCCGGACATCGACTCGGTCGTCATCGTCGGCGGCGACACCAGGCTCCACCCGGGGCAGCTCGTCGACGTGAAGGTGACTGACTTCCAGGCCTACGACCTGATCGCGGAAGTTCCCCGCAAGAAGGCTCGCAGCCTGAAGGTCATCGCGGCGCGGTAGTGATCCACCGTCACATCACCGCCCCGCCCTCGGCGGCGCTGTCGAAGGCTTCAACCACGTTCCGCCGCCGCGCGTACCACCACACCACCGCCGGCCAGGCGATTCCTAGCAGCACCGCCAGGCCCACCGCGATCGTCCTGCTCGTCGCGCGCGTCGTTGGCGAGAGGTGCTGCTGGACCTGGTCCATCAGCGGGAAGACCTTGGCGAAGTTGACCGCCAGCGCCGCGACCGTGAGCGCGATCCAGCTCGCCGACCACGCCACGAGTGCCCGCCGCGCCCATGGGTTCAGGGACATCGCGTAGATCGAGGCGAACAACTGCACGAGCCCCAGGACGAAGCTGGCGATGACGGACCCGACGGCCCAGGCGCCGAGCGCGCGGTCAGCCAGGACCGCCCGCGTGACGCCGTCGGTCGCCTTGAGCATGAGCATTGACGCGTAGAGCTGCGCCACCAGCACCCACGCCGCATGGACGGCGCCCAGCAGTCCGATGACCACCACGCCGCGCGGGCGGAAGACGACGGCGGGCCGCGACGGCGGCGGCGAAGGCGGCAGCGGCTCGACCTGGGGCGCGTTGGCCGCGGGTGATGGCGTCTCCGCCGTCGCCGGTCGCCGCCCGGGCGTCCGCCGCGCCGTCGGCTTCGGATACGTCGGCGGTGCGGCGGAGCGGGTCGGGTACGGCGGCGGGACGCGCGTGGGCATATCCCCTTCTTCGGCTATCGCCGCCGCCCGCCCAAGGCCGCCGCCGCACCGACGCGACCGATAATCTGCCGGCGCAGACCGCAAAGGTGCCACGGCATCGAGCGCGGCGACGACAAGCGCGGCTGGCCCAGCGCGGGGCGCGAGCAGCGCCGCTCGCGCTGGGCGGCGCGCGGGCGGCGGTGCGCGGGCGGCGGGGCACGGGCGCCCGCCCTCGCCGCCGCGGCTTGGACCCCGCCATGCCAGTCCGTACAATCCGCCCCCGATTGGTCCGGCACGTGCCGAATCTCATCACCGGCTCCCGCCTCGTTCTTGCCGGCGCGTTCTTCGCCCTGCTCTCGTTCTACCAGTACGAGGGGCGCGGCGACCCGTACCTGCTGATCGCGGCGTTCATCATCTACGTCGCCGCGCTGATCTCCGACTGGCTTGACGGCTACCTGGCGCGCAAGTGGAAGGTCGAAGGCGCGTTCGGGCGGGTGGTCGATCCGTTCGCGGACAAGATCCTGGTCCTGGGGACCTTCATCTTCTTCGCGGGCAAGAACTTCATTATCCCCGACTCGCAGTTCCCCGCATCGCACAACCTGGTGAAGACGATCACCGGGGTGGCGCCGGGGATGGTCGTGCTGCTGCTGGCGCGCGAGCTGCTGGTAACGAGCCTCCGCGGGATCAGCGAGTCCGGCGGGCAGAACTTCGGCGCGGTCTGGGCGGGGAAGTTCAAGATGGGGTTTCAGTCCGGGACGATCCTGGCCATCCTGGTCTACGTGACGTTCCTGCCCTGGATGCGCGCCAACGGGCACACGAGGGTCGAGCAGGTCGCGACGGTGCTGCGCGACGTGGGCATCTGGGGGACGATCCTGATCACGCTGTACAGCGGGCTGACGTACATCCGCAAGGCGGTCATCCTCTTCCGCCAGCCCGGCCCCGCCGCCGCCGCCGTGGACACCCGCGGCGACCCCGCCGCCGCCAGCACCGCCCCCGCCTCCGCTCCCGCTGAGAGGACCGCTTGAGAGAGTACCTGCTTGCCCTGTTGTTCGGCGTCGTCGAGGGCGTCACCGAGTTCCTGCCGATCAGCTCCACCGCGCACCTGCGGCTGCTCAAGCCGCTGTTCGGCATCCCGCTGAGCGACCCGTACTGGAAGATGTTCGACGTGGTCATCCAGCTCGGCGCGGTCCTGTGCCTGCCGGTCTTCTTCCGCGGTCGGCTGTTCCAGTTCGCGCGGTCTTTCCCCAGGAACCCGACCACCGGCGAGCGCGACCTGCTCAACCACCCGGTGACGCTGGTGGCCGTTGCCTTCACCCTCACCGTCATCCCGGTGCTGCTGCTGAAGAAGGTGGTGAGCCAGAACCTGGAAGCGCCGGCGGTGATCGGCGCGGCGCTGCTGGTGGGCGGCGCGGTGATGTGGGCGGTGGACGCGGTCTTCGACCGCCCGCGCACGCAGGACGTTACCCACATGAACGTGCTCCAGGCGGCGTGGGTCGGGCTGGTGCAGGTGCTGGCGGCGGTCTTCCCCGGCACCAGCCGCTCGATGGCCACCATCGCCGCCGGGCAGACGGTCGGACTGTCGCGGGCGGCGGCGCTGGAGTTCTCCTTCCTCGTCTCGATCCCCACGATGGCCGCCGCGTGCCTGAAGGACCTCTACGACGCCCTGAAGCCCGGCCACGACGCCAGCGGGCTGACGCCTGCATCCATCACCACGCACCAGTGGATCACGCTGGCGATCGGCTTCGTCGTGTCGTTCTTCGTGGCGTGGGTGGTGGTGGCATGGTTCATGGGATGGGTGCGCAAGCGCGGGTTCGTGCCGTTCGCCATCTACCGGATCGTGCTGGGGCTGGGGGTGCTGATCTGGGTTTATCGCTCGACCCGCGCCTGACCGGGTGGCGCCCGCCCCGCTTGCCTCCGATCGCGCCCGCCGCCCGGCTCAATTCCCGTGGATTCCCCCGCGCCCCGATCGTAGACTCTTCGGGTGGCAGCCGACGCGGAAGTGCGGCGGTGGCCGGCGGTGGTGGCGGCGGCGGCGGCGGCGGCGGCGGCGGCGGCGGGAGAGAGCGCATGATCCTACACATCCTTCGTGCGCTGTTCGTCCTGCTGATGATCGCCGTCGGCTTCTTCTTCGTCCTCTACGAGCCCGGCGAGGTCGACAACATCGTCGTGGTCAAGTGGATGCTCCCCGGCGTCTCGGCGGCGGTGCTGCTGGTCTGCGTCGACATCCTCACCCCCCGCCGCAAGCTCGCCGTCTTCTCCGGCACCATGTTCGGACTGGTCGTCGGGCTGGTGATCGCCTACGTGCTGAGCTTCGTCGTCCGCCTGCTGGTCGAGACCTACGCCACCGGCGACAAGGAGCGCATCACCCAGTACGTGAGCATGCTGGTGAGCGTGACGGCGTGCTACCTGTCGATCAGCTTCATCTTCCAGACCAAGGACGACTTCCGCTTCATCATCCCCTACTTCGAGTTCAGCAAGCAGATGAAGGGCGCCCGCCCGATCCTGGTCGACACCAGCGTGTTGATCGACGGGCGGATCACCGACATCGCCAGCACCGGCATCCTCGAGAGCCAGCTCGTGGTGCCGCAGTTCGTGCTCAACGAGCTCCAGCAGATCGCCGACAGCGGCGACAAGCTGAAGCGAAACCGCGGGCGGCGCGGGCTGGATGTGCTGGCCAAGCTGCGCGTCAACCCGCGCGTCGAGGTGACGATCTACGACCCCCACCGCGAGGAGGACGCCAGCCCCAGCGTCGACCAGCGGCTGATGAACCTCGCGATCGAGCTGGGCGGGCGGGTGCTGACCAACGACTTCAACCTCAACAAGGTCGCACAGCTCCGCGGCGTCGACGTGATCAACCTGAACGACCTGGCCAACGCCCTCAAGCCGGCGGTCCTGCCCGGCGAGAAGATGACCGTGCGCATCCAGAAGCGCGGCGAGGACCCGGGGCAGGGCGTGGGCTACCTTGATGATGGGACGATGGTCGTCGTCGAGCAGGGCGCGAGCCACCTGAACGAAGAGGTCGAGTTCACGGTGACCAACACCCGGCAGACCAGCGCCGGCAAGATGATCTTCGGCCGCTACGGCGACGAGCCCCCGGCGGGCTCGCCCGCGCGTCGCCCCCGGCCGCAGCCGTCGTCGGCGTGAGGTGGCCGGAGGCGCGCTGAGCCGTTGGCGGCGCCGGCACGCTGCGCCGCGCGGGTCGGGTCGGGGCGCTGGCCGCGGCGTGACCGT
>DASQDR010000230.1:0-9530 GCA_035634055.1 Tepidisphaeraceae bacterium
CCGCCGCGCCCGGCGCTCTGCCCGGCGCTGCGCCCGCCGCGGGCGCGGGCGTCAGCGCGGGCGGTGGCGTCAGCGCGGGCGGTGGCGTGTTCAGGCCGGTCGCCTGCGCCTCGGCCGCCGGTTGCGGCAGCTCGCCGGTCAGCATCAGCGGGGCGAGGATCTGCTTGCCGAACGGGCGGCTGAGGGCGCCGATGTGGTCGCCGATGTTCCCGTGCTTGACCCACTCCGACGCGTACGGCACCTGCACCAGCTTGGCGTACTGCCGGTCGTCGGCGCTCGCTGGCTTGGCGAAGCCGACCTTGCCCGACGCCTCCACCTTCTGCCCGTCGATCGTCCCGAACATGCGCGTCCCCAGCCCCAGCACGGCCACGTCGTAGGGGCTGTAGAAGACGTACGCCTTCTGGCGCACGTGCCGCAGGGCGGACGTGAGGTCGTAGTCCGGCGACAGCGCGGGGGCGAGCAGGACGAGCTGGTCGATCTTCACGTCGTTGGGCAGTTGCTCCAGCGCCCAGACCACGATGCCCGCGCCGCCGCTGTGCGCGCTCACGGTCAGGCGGGCGCTGGGGTGCTCATCGGCGTGGCGGCGGAGCATCGCGCAGACGCGCTCGGCCTGCACCTTGTGCCGCTGCGTCGCCAGCAGGGCGCTGAGGCCGGGGTCCTTTTCCGTCCAATCGTACGGCTCGATCTGCGCGTCCAGGCCGCCCTCCTGCAACCCCTGGAGAAGCATGCGGTCGATGCTGCGATACCCGCCGATGCCCGGCAGGTGAACGTGGTACGCCAGCGGCGGGGACGTGCTGGCACGGGCGATCACCGGCCGCTCGTTGGCGCAGCCGAGCGACGGCAGAAACAGCGCCGCGGCGCAGACGAGGCAGGCGGTGCGGAGACAAGTGTGGGCGGCGCGGCTCATCGCGTCACCTCCGTCTGGCGCATGGCTTGGATTTCCGTTTTCAAGGTAGGTGATTCCACGACGCCCACGCGGTCCGCCCCGGCCGCCAGCGCGGCGACGGCGTGCGACGCCTCCGCGGGCAACGCCTTAAGCGTCAGGTCGTGGGCCAGGGGGCGGAACAGGGCGAGCGACTCGGTGACGGCGTCGCGCGACGCCGGGCGGAGGCCGGTGCCCAGGACAAGGCCGTCGCACCCGCTCTCGCGCGCGGCCCGGCAGGCGACTTCAAGACAGCGCAGCCGCCGCCCGGCGTCGAGCGGCACGAGCAGGTCGACCTCGATCGTCGCGGCGATGGCGGCGTCGCGCCGCGTGGCGCGGGCGGCGCGGACGATCTCCATCAGCTCCGCCCGCGCGCCGTCGAGGTCCAGGCCAAGCAGGTAGGCGTGGTGGGGGACGACCTCGATGGCATCGGCGCCGTCCTTGAGGGTGCTGGTCGCCTCGATCGCCTTGACGGTGGATTTGCCCGAGCCGAAGGGATACCCGACGGCCGAGACCACGCGCACGCCGCTGCCGCGCAGCAGGGTGACAAGCCGGGCGGTCCAGGCGGGGGCGGCGACCAAGCGGCCCACGCCGTGGTGCATCGCGAACGTGGCGGCGCGGTGGACCTCCGCCGACAGCGCGTCGGGGCGAAGGATCGCCAGGTCAAGGTGTTGAGCTGGGTCAGCGGTCATCGGGTCTGGTCACCATTGGGTTCGTTTTGCACGTTTGCTGTGGGCCCGCACATGCGTGCACGTCTGCGAACATGACCGAACATTTCCGCACATGCTCCGGCCCCGCCGCGATCGTTCGCCGCACGTCCGCGAGCCACGGATTGGGTTCGTTTTGGCAAGATCGACCGCCCCCCGCCGGGGCCGATTGGGTTCGTTTTGCGAGATCGGCTTCGTCCCGCCGCCCGCGCGCAGCCCGGCCGGCAGCGGGTTGGACGACAGCGAAGCTGGGCCGAGACCGACGCGCGCATGGGCACCGCACGATAGCAACGCCGGCGGGAAAAGTCGGCGGGAAAATGAGCGTAGCGCCGGGCGCGTCTGGCGGTAAGCGCGGCGGGCGGGGAGACTTGGCCGCCATGAAGATCTCGGCCGCCCTGCTGCTGGAAGCGGGGCAACCTTTTCGGGTTGAGCAGCTTGACCTGGCCGACCCGCGCGCCGGGGAGGTGCGCGTGCGCGTGGCGGCCGTCGGCGTTTGCCACAGCGATTGGCACCTCGTCACCGGCGCGACTCAGCACCCGATGCCGGTGGTGGCGGGGCACGAAGGGGCGGGCGTGGTCGAGGCGGTCGGGCCCGGCGTGGACGATATCAAGCCGGGCGACCACGTCGTCCTCAACTGGGCCCCGAGCTGCGGCCGGTGCTTCTACTGCCTGCGCGGGCGCTCCAACCTGTGCGAGACCTTCACCGGCCCGATCTGGAACGGCACGCTGCTGGACGGCACCACCCGCCTGAGCTGGAACGGGCGCGACGTGTTCCATTACTGCGGGCTGGCGGCGCTGGCGACCCACGCGGTCGTCCCGCGGCAGAGCTGCGTGGTGGTCCCGCCCGACGTGCCGATGGACGTGGCGGCGCTGGTGGGGTGCGCCGTGGCGACCGGCGTGGGCGCGGCCATGTTCACCGCAGGTGTGAAGCCCGGCGATAGCGTGGTGGTCTTCGGCTGCGGCGGGGTGGGGCTGAGCATCATTCAGGGGGCGAAGCTCTGCGGCGCGACGCCGATCCTGGCGGTGGACGCGCGGCCGGAAAAAATCTGGGTCGGCCAGCACTTCGGCGCCGACGAGGTGCTGCTGGCCGACCGAGACGACGTGGCGGCGATCGTCAGGCACCACACCGGCGGGCGCGGGGCGGATCACGCCTTCGACGCCGTCGGCATACCCGCGGTGCAGGAGCGCGCGCTGGAGTGCGTGCGCCCCGGCGGCACCCTTACGCTGGCGGGGCTGGCGCCGAGCGGGAGCAGCACGAATTTCCCGTCGGCCGTGCTGACCCGGCAGGAAATGACGATCAGGGGAAGCTACTACGGCAGCGTTCACGCCCCGCGCGATTTCCCGATGCTGCTGGGGTTGTGCAAGTCGGCAAAGCTGAACCTGGCGGACATGATCACGAGGCGCTATCGGCTGGACGAGGTGAACGAGGCGTACCGCGCGATGGCGGCCGGCGAGCTGGCGCGCGGGGTGATCTTGATGTGAGGGCGTGCGCGGTCAGGGGAGCAGGTCGGAAACACTGACCGGGGCCTGCGGCGCGGCGAGAGGAATGATTCGGTCGCCGGCGCGGCGGACGGTGACGTAGGCGTAGCGGAAGCCGTGCGGCTGCGTCGCGTCGGGCAGCGGTTCGCGGTGGACGTGGAGCTGGTTCGCCTGGAGGTCAACCACCCAGTAATCGGCCATGCCTGCGGCGGCGTAGAGGCTCGCCTTGCCGCCGAGGTCGAAGGCGAGCGTCGTGTCGCTCACCTCGACCACCAGCAGCGCCGATCGCGGGTGACCCTTGCCGATGATGTCGCGCGGCCCGCCGGCGACCACCGAGACGTCCGGCTCTGGCTCCGAGGCGTTGAGCACCGACAGCGGCATCTGCTCGCGGACCCAGAATTGCGGCTCGAAGACCGCAGCGACCGCGCGGCGCACCAGGCCCACGGCGGCGGCATGCACGTCCTTTTGCGGGGCCATCTCGAGGATCTCCCCGCTGATCAGCTCCACGCGCTGGTCCTGGAAAAATCCCAGGTCGGCCATGCGGTAATACTCCTGGCGCGTCCACTTGCGCACCGTCGGCTCCGCGGGCGGCTCGGCGACTGGCATCGGGTTCAGCGCACGCATGTCACACCCCCACCGGGTGCCAGGTGGTCTTCACTTCCTGGGTGTCGAGGATGAAGTACGGGCCCTGCGCGTCGTCGGTCATCCAGTCTTCGCGGTCGTAGTTGATGGCCCGCTTGACGTTGCCGGCCGACGCGGTGCGGACGGTGGTCAGCTCGGCCGGATCGCGGCCGGCGTAGACGCAGGCGTTAACGTCCATGTGCGTGGCGAAGTGCTCGAGCAGCTCGGGGCGCTTGCCGGTGAGCAGGTTGACGACGCCGCCGGGGAGGTCGCTGGTCGCCAGCACCTCGCCGAGCGTGACCGCCGGCAGCGGGCGGGCGGTCGAAGCCAGCGCAATGCAGGTGTTGCCGCCGACGATGGCCGGGATGATGGTGGAGATCAGGCCGATCAAGCCGGTTTCTTCGGGGGCGAGGATGGAGACGACGCCGGTCGGCTCCAGGAGGCTGAAGTTGAAGTGCGAGCTGGAGACGGGGTTCACGGCGCTGAAGACCTGCTGGTACTTGTCCGCCCAGCCGGCGTAGTAGAGGACGCGGTCGATGCTGGTGACGACTTCTTCTTTCGCAATGGAAGTTGCCAGGCCCGTCTGGCTCAGCTCATCGACAAATTGAGCGGTGCGACCTTCGAGCATCTCGGCGATGCGGTAGAGGATCTGCCCGCGGTTGTAGGCGGTCTTGGCGGCCCAGGAGGACTGGGCGTTGCGCGCGGCGGTGACGGCGTCGCGGAAATCCTTGCGCGAGCAGAGGCAGACGTTGGCCAGGGGGGAGCCGCTCGGCGATTTCAGCACGTAGTACCGGCCGGACTCGGTGCGCGGGAACTTGCCGTTGACGTAGATCTTGTAGGTCTTGAGGACCGGGAGGCGGGCGGAAGCGGCCGGGGCCGAGCCGTTGCCGGCCTCGGTCGCGACGCTGGCATCGTCGTCGTGCGGGTGACCGTTGCCGTTGCCGGCGCTGACGGCACCTTCGGAGACGCGCGGCGCGGGGGCGGTTCGGGTGGCGCCGTTGGTGCGAGTCGGTTTGCTGCGGGGTTGTTTTGCCATGGTCGTGCACCCGCGGTGCTGCGCACCGCCGCTAAGGGAAATTCGTCGTCAGTTGATGTTCAGGTAGGCGTGGAGCCCGTGCAGCCCGCCCTCGCGGCCCATGCCGGATTCCTTGTAGCCGCCGAAGGGGCTGGTCGGGTCGAACTTGTTGTAGGTGTTCGCCCAGACGACGCCCGCGCGGAGCTTGGTGGTCACCTTGAAGATCTTGGAACCCTTGTCGGTCCAGACGCCGCCGCTCAGGCCGTACGGCGTGTTGTTCGCCTTTTCGACCGCCTCGGCGACGGTGCGGAAGGTCTGGACGGCCGCCACGGGGCCGAAGATTTCCTCCTGCACGATGCGGTGGCTCTGCGAGCAGTTGAGGAACAGCGTCGGGCGGCAGAAGTAGCCGGTGGTCGGCACGTCGCAACTGGTGCACCACATCTCGGCGCCGTCGGCCGCGCCGATGCTCAGGTACTCGTTGATGCGGTCGAGCTGCGCGCGGGAGTTGATGGCGCCGATGTCGGTGTTCTTGTCCAGCGGGTCGCCGACGATGAGCGTCCGCATGCGGTCCTTGAGCTTGCGGATGACCGTGTCGGCCACCGATTCCTGGATGAACAGCCGCGAGCCCGCGCAGCAGACGTGCCCCTGGTTGAAGAAGATGCCGTTGATGACGCCCTCGACGGCCTGATCGATCGGCGCGTCCTCAAAGATGATGTTGGCCGCCTTGCCGCCGAGCTCCAGCGTGAACCTCTTGCGCGACGGCGCGAGCGATTTCTGGATCAGCTTTCCGACCTCGGTGCTGCCGGTGAAGGCGACCTTGTCGATCCCCGGATGGTTGACCAGCGCGGCGCCGGTGTCGCCGGCGCCGGTGATGATGTTGACCACGCCCGGCGGCAGGTCGGCGTCCTGGATCAGCTCCGCCAGCTTCAGCGCCGTCAGCGGAGTGGTCTCGGCCGGCTTAAGCACCACCGTGTTGCCGGTCGCCAGCGCGGGGGCGATCTTCCAGGCGGCCATCAGCAGGGGGAAGTTCCAGGGGATGATCTGGCCGGCGACGCCTAATGGGGTGGGCGTGGCCCCGGGGAAGGCGTACTGGAGCTTGTCCGCCCAGCCGGCGTAGTAGAAGAAGTGGGCGGCGGCCAGGGGGATATCGACGTCACGGCTCTCGCGGATCGGCTTTCCGCCGTCCATCGTCTCGATGATGGAGAACTCGCGGGCCCGCTCCTGGAGCATGCGGGCGATGCGGTAGATGTACTTCCCGCGCTCGCGCCCGGGGAGCTTGGACCACGTGTTGTCGTACGCCCGGCGGGCGGCGCGGACGGCGCGGTCGACGTCCTCCGCCGTCGCCATCGCCACCTCCGCCAGCGGCTTCTCGTTCGCCGGGTTGGTGGTGGCGAAGTAGCCGCCCTTGGCCGGCGGGACGAACTGCCCGTCGATGAACAGGTCGTAGAGCGGCTTGATCTCGACCTTCGCCGTCTCCGGGGCAGGGGCGTAGGTCCAGTCGGTATTAAAGTTCAACTTCACGCCGTCACCGGCGGCCAGGCTGCTCATGGCGTGTCCCTCTTCGATCTGCCTCGGGGCGCAAGCGGCGATTGTACCACGCGGGCCGGGGGGATCGAAGGCGCTGGAACAAGCAGGATTATCCACGAATCTCACGAATCGGCACGAATGAAAGCCGGCTAGATCAGGCTTCGATTATTCGTGCGGATTCGTGGACACACCTCTTCTACCGCACCCCCGCCGGCGCCGCCGTGGGAGCTGAGGCGGAGCGGAGGGCGTGGCGGACGCTCTGGGCCAGGCCGGTGGGGTCCAGGCCGACCTCGGCGAGCTGTTCCTTGCGGGTGGCGTGGGCGATCAGGCGGTCGGGCATTCCCAGGCGGGTCAGGTGTTCGGTCGGCAGGTGGTGGGCGACAGCGTACTCCAGCACCGCGCTGCCGAAGCCGTTCTGGAGGGCGTGGTCCTCCACCGTCAGCACCGGGTGACGCCGCGACAGCACGCGCTGGAGCATCTCCCCGTCCAGTGGCTTGCAGAAGCGCGCGTCGACGATCCCCACCTGCAACCCCTCGCCGGCCAGTTGCTCGGCGGCGGCGAAGGCGGATTCCATCAGCGCGCCGTAGACGATCAGCGTCGCGTCCGCTCCCTCGCGCAGCGTGCGGCTCTGCCCGACCGACCACTCGGCTGCGGCCGACGCGCGCAGCGGCTCGTCGATGATGCTTTCAAACGGGCAAGGCGGGACGTTGTCGCGCGGGTAGCGGACGGCCGACGCCGTTTCCAGCGTCAGCGCCAGCCGGAGCGAGCGGTTCAGCTCCGCCTCGTCGCTGGGGGCCATCAGCACCATGCCGGGCATGGGGCGCAGGAACGCCTGGTCCATGAACCCATGGTGCACCGCACCGTCGTCGCCGACGAAGCCCGCGCGGTCCATGCAGAAGACCACCGGCAGGCCGTTCAGCACCACTTCCTGCCAGACCTGGTCGAAGGAGCGCTGGATGAAGGTGGAATAGATGGCCGCGAACGGCCGCAGCCCGCTCTTGGCCATGCCGGCGGCCATCGCGGTCAGGTGCGACTCGCAGATGCCGGTGTCGTGGTAGCGGTCGGGGTAGACCTTCTCGAACTTGGACAAGCCGGTCCCGTCCGGCATCGCCGCCGTGAGCGCGACCACGCGCGGGTCCGCCTTGCCCAGGTCGATCATGGCGTCGGCGAAGGCGCTGGTCCACGACTTGCCGCTGCCCTGCTTCAGCTCGACGCGGCAGCCGTTGATCTGGAAGCCGCTGGGGGAGTGGAACTTGGTCGGCTCGTTGCAGGCCACCTCGTACCCCTGCCCCTTGACCGTCTTGACGTGCAGCAGCACCGGCGCCTGCACGTGCTTCAGCTCGGCCAGCATATTGATCATGCCGGGCAGGTCGTGCCCGTCGATCGGGCCCATGTACTTGATGCCCATGGCCTCGAAGATCTGCCCGGGCCAGAAGGTGCTCTTGACCCCTTCCTTGAAGTGGTGCCAGAGCTGCTCGATGCGGTGCCCGACGCTGCCGGGGAGCTGGTGCACCACGTGCCGGCTGATCTTCTTGAACTCGTCGTAAGTCGTGCTGACGCGCACGCGCTCGAGGTAGTGGCTGAACGCGCCCTGCGGGGGGCTGATGCTCATGCCGTTGTCGTTCAGGATGATCAGCAACTGCCGCCGGAGCGTGCCGGCGTTGTTCAGGCCTTCCAGCGACACGCCGTTGACGATCGACGCGTCGCCGACCAGCGCCACCACGTGGTTGCGCAGCTTGTTGTGCTCGTCCCCGCGCGCCATGCCGACGGCGGTGGAGATGGCGGTGCCGGCGTGGCCGACGGCGAACAGGTCGTAGGGCGATTCGTCCGGCGACGGGAACCCGCTGACCGACCCCTTCTTCCGCAGCCGCTCGAACGCCGCCGCCCGGCCGGTCAGCATCTTGTGCGGGTAGCTCTGGTGCCCGACGTCGAACAAGAGCCGGTCGGGGCCGTGCGGGTGGGGGCCGAAGTCGAACACCGCGTGCAAAGCGAGGGTCAGCTCGACCACGCCAAGGTTGGACGCCAAGTGTCCGCCGTTTCGGCCGACGGCATCGACGATGGACGCGCGCATCTCCCGGGCCAGGGTCTCCAACTCCTCGGGCGCGAGCTTCTTCACGTCCGCCGGCGATTGAATCCGGGCCAACAGCGATGCGGACATCCCAGCGTGCTCCTTTACGGCCATCATAGCACCGGCGACCCGCGCGGGCGGGCCGCGCCGCCCTCCCTGGCGGCCGTTTTGAAACTTGCCGCAGGCTCATCGCCGCGGCCGGCGTGACCCGGAGATCACCCCACGTTACATCGGAAGTTTCGCGCGGCGTAAGTTAGCGGCAGCGCCCGGCCATGGCAACGCGTGAAGCTCGGGGAGGGGCCGCGGTTAAACGTTTAAGCACGCCGGAGGGGGAGACGCGGGTCGCACGGGACGCGGGGGGCGCGGGGGGGCGAGGGGGGGGAAGTGATGCGGGGGCGTGCGCCGCGCCCCATGACCGCTCTGTTCGGTGACGCCCGGCCCCGGGGGATCGGATCCCAACGCTCGCGGCGCCGCGGACGCCCTGGCAGTGGTAGCGCGAAAAAAGCGGCCGTTTCGAGCGCGCGCGTGCGGTGCTCACGTGGCTTGGGCATCTTGCCCGAGCGCTCGCCGCGGCAGCGGTCTGGATGAACAGAGCGGCTGGCCGCCGCAAATGCCTCGAACGGGACGCTCAAGCCACGGTGGGAGCCGGGGTGCGATGATCGATGCGAGCGCGAAAGACCGGCTGGCGTTCGGCCCGTTCTGCCTGGATTGCGGGCAGGGCCGGCTGGTCATGCGCGCCGGCGAGCGCACCATCCCGCTCACCCCGAAGGCGTTCGACGTCCTGCACTACCTGGCCGCGCGCGCGGGCAGCCTGGTCACCAAGGACCAATTGCTGTCGGCGCTCTGGGCGGACGCGATCGTGGGCGACGCGTCGATCAAGGTGGCGGTGCGCGAGGTGCGCAAGGCGCAGGCGGACGACGCAGACACGCCGCGGTACATCGAGACGGTGCATCGCCGCGGATACCGGTTCATCGCCTGGGTGGACGCGGCGGAGCCGGCGGAGGTGGGCGCGGGCGGGCGCGGTGACGGTGCGGCGGTGGAACGGCGCGTGGCCAGCGCGTCACCCCCGGGGCGGCGCCGGCGCACGATCTCGTCGGCCGCGCCGCCGAGATCCGCCGGCTGGTCGAGCTGCTGGCGCGGGCGGCGGGCGGGCAGCGGCAATGCGCGTTCGTCACCGGCTCGCCCGGCAGCG
>DASQDR010000231.1:0-8334 GCA_035634055.1 Tepidisphaeraceae bacterium
TGCTCGCGAGCGAGGGCGTGACGATCAGGGAGAACGGCCGGGCCAGCCTCGACGGGCGGTTCGTCCCGCCGCTGGTTCCCGTCTCCGGACCCGGCGCCGCCGGCGCCCCGCGCGCTCGCGCCCGCGTCCGCGCCGCCGCTACAATGTCGTAGCGTGTCGCTGAAGGTCCTGAACGATCTCCCGCAAATGCTCGACCCGGGCGCCCTTCCCGCGGCCGAGGTGGAGGCGCTCTACGTTCACGTCCCGTTCTGCTTCCACAAGTGCCACTACTGCGACTTCTACAGCATCACCCGCCAGACCGATGAGCGCATGTCGCGCTTCGTGGAGCTCACCCTGCGCGAGGCGGAGACGTGGACCCGCTCAGCGCGTGGGCCGGCGCTGCGCCCGCGCACCGTCTTCTTCGGCGGCGGCACGCCGACGCTGCTGCCGATCGACTCCATGCGCCGCCTGCTGGAAGGCCTGCGCGAGCGGATCGACTTATCGGACGTCGGCGAGTTCACGGTCGAGTGCAACCCCGCCACCGCGTCGCTCGAGTACTTCCAGATGCTCCGAACCGCGGGCGTCGATCGGATCAGCTTCGGCGCGCAAAGCTTTGACCGTCACGAGCTGAAGCAGCTCGAGCGCCACCACGACCCGGACGACGTCCCCAAGAGCCTCGATCTGGCGCGGGCCGCCGGGTTTGAGCGGATCAACTTTGACCTGATCTACGCCATCCCGGGGCAGACGCTGGAATCGTGGGCGGCGTCGCTGGACTCGGCGATCGCGCTGGGGACCAAGCACCTGTCGGCGTACGGGCTGACGTACGAGTCGAACACCGCCATCACCGTACGCCGGCGGCTCGGGCATTTCGTGGCGGCGGAGGAATCGCTGGAGCTCGACATGCTGCGCCACGCGCGGGCGCGACTGGCCGGAGCGGGATTGCCGCCTTACGAGATCAGCAACTACGCCGCGCCCGGCGAGGAGTGCCGGCACAACCTGGTTTATTGGACCGGCGGGAGCTACGTCGGACTGGGGCCGTCGGCGGCGTCGCACGTCGAGGGTTGGCGCTGGCGCAACCGTCCGCACCTGGGCGAGTGGGAGCGTGCCGCCGCCGCGGGCGAGTTGCCTTCTATTGAAGTAGAGCAACTCACCCCCCGCCGCCGCGCCGGCGAGCTGGCGATGCTCCAGCTCCGCCTGTCGCGCGGGTTAAACTTTGCGGAGTTCGCCGCCCGCACCGGACATGACGCGCGCCAGCTTTGGGCCGATCCGATCGAGCGGTTTTCCGCGGTCGGACTGCTGTCGGCGGACGATCGCGCCCTGCGGCTCACCGATCGCGGCGTCGCCGTCGCCGACGCGCTGGCGGCGGAGTTCCTCGATGCCCCCGCCAACTGACGCGCCGCCGCCACGACGCATTTTCTCGCCCGCTTTCTCCCCCACCTCACCTAAACGTCACGCGCCACACCGCCGATACGCAAGTAAGGAGGCGGCAGAAACTGCGGGACCACTCGGCGTGACCGCGCTTCACCAATCCTCCCGGTTTGCCTGCGTCACCGGCGAATCGTACGTCAGTTGTCCGTGACCCGTTGTTCCCGCGACCCCTCTTCCGCGCCAGGCGCGGCGACGACGGGCGGCGCGGGAGAGGGCGGGCAGGGTTGGAGAGGAAGATGCTCGGCTTCGTCCAAAACTTTTTCGCGCCCAAGGGCAACCCGATCGGCGTGGACTACGGCAGCGATGCGCTGCGGCTGGCGCAGGTGCAGTTGGTGGGCGGCGAGCACCGGCTCGTTGCCGCCGCCACCGCCGACGTCCCCGCGCACATCCGCCACGACGTCGGCGCTCGCCTGAACTTCTTCGTCGACACCACCCGCGACCTGCTGAGCCAGGGGAAGTTCCGCGGGCGGCAGGCGGTGCTCGGGCTGCCGGCGGCCAACATGTTCATCCAGCACCTGCGCATGCCCAAGATGGACGCCGACGGCATGAAGAAGGCGCTCCCCTGGGAGCTGCGCGGCAAGCTGCCGATCGACCCGTCGCACGCGCTGCTGCGGCACATCGTCGCCGGCGACGTCTACGAGGGGCAGGAAGCCAAGTGTGAAGTGATCGTGATGGCGGCGGCGAAGGAGATGGTCAACCAACTCCTCGCGGCCGCGTCCAAGGCCAGGCTCGACGTCGTTGGCATGAACACCGAGCCCAAGGCGCTGGTCGACTGCTTCACGCAGATTTACCGGCGCAAGAGCGACGAGGGCGTCATCAGTTGCTACGTCGACATCGGCGCCGTGGCGACGCGGGCGACGATCGCCTGCGGGACCGAGATCCTCTTCGCGCGGACGATTCCCGTCGGCGGCGACCACTTCAGCCGGGCCGCGGCGCAGGGGCTGTCGATCAAGCTGGAAGAGGCCAAGATCCTGCGGGTGAAGATCGCGCAGATGCCGCCGCCCGCCGAGGAGGCGAAGGAGAAGCCGCCGGTGACGGTGCGCGGGGTGCGGCCGGACGCGTCGATCGAGAACAGCTTCGCGCTGCTGTCGGCCGGCCTGCCGCCCGAGCGTCGCACGCCCGCGGTGACGGACGAGCAGCCGGAGGAGACCGCCGCCGCCCCCGCCCCCGCCGCCGCCCCCGCCGCCGCCCCCGCGCCCAGCCCGGCGGACGACCTCGCCCGCCAGTCCAAGCGCGTCGAGCAGGCGTGCGCCGAGCCGCTGCGGCGGCTGGTGGAAGAGCTGGAGCTGTGCCGGCGGTACTACGAGATGACCTTCCCGCAGCGCCCGCTCGAGCGGCTGATCTTCGTCGGCGGCGAGGCGCGTCAAAAGGGCCTGTGCCAGCAGATCGCCCGGCAGATGGGGCTGGCGGCGCAGGTGGGCGACCCGCTGGTGCGGGTGGGGAAGAACAGCGACGTCGGCGTGGAGGCGGGCATCGACCGCCGCCAGCCGCAACCCGGCTGGGCGGTCGCCATCGGCCTGAGCATGGGTCCCGCCGCCGGCGCGGGCAACGCCTCCGCCGCCGAGCAGCACGCCGCCGCCGCGAGCACCAAGTAGCGAGATCCGTAACCGCGTGAATGTGAGGAAGCCATGGGCGCTCCAAACGAACTTTCCTTCCTGCCTGACGACTACCTCGAGCGCAAGGCGCGCCGGCGGACCAACGCGATCTGCGCCGTGCTGTTCTGCACCGTGATGGGCGCGATCGGGTCGGCCTTCTGGGTAAGCGAGAAGTCGATGCGCGAGATCGACCAGCAGTACGTCAAGGTCCAGGAGCAGTACACCGATGCCGCCAAGCGGATCGAGCAGGTCCAGCAGATGCAGGACAAGCAGCGTCGCATGGCGCACCAGGCGGAGCTGACGGCGTCGCTGCTGGAGAAGGTCCCGCGCAGCTTCGTGCTGGCAGAGCTGACCAACGGGATGCCGCCGGGCGTGTCGCTGCTGGACTTCCAGCTCGACGCGCGGGTGAGCAGCGCCGCCGCCCCCGCCGCCAAGGCGTTCGACCCCCGCACCGCCGGCGCCGCCGGCACCATCAACGCCCTGGCCAGCGCCCAGCCCCGCGCCTACGACGTGACGATGCGCGCCACCGGCGTGGCGCAGACCGACGTGCAGGTGGCGCAGTTCATCAGCAAGCTGAACCAGTCCAAGCTGCTCAAGGACGTCAACCTGATGTACACCGAGGAGCTCACCCAGCGCGACGGCGACGGCGCGGCGCGGGAGAAGATCCGAAAGTTCCAGCTCGAGCTGAGCCTCAACCCGCAGGCCAAGGTCGACCCGGAAACCGCGCAGCGCCACCTGAAGTCGGCAGCAGCGAACTGAGGAAAGAGTGGCTGGTGGCCAATGGCCAGTGGGCCGGTGGTCAGTGAAGAGAACGCTGGCAGATCAGCGGCACGCGCCACAAGCCACTGACCACTTGCCACTGAACGGAGAGAGCCATGAAGTTCGGAATTCGAGAAGTCATCTTCGTCGTGGTGATGCTCGGCCTGCTCGGCAGCACCAATTACTTCGTCTTCAGCAAGGCCAACAAGCGAAAGGCCGAGCGGCTGACCGACATCCGCGCCCGCCAGCAGGCGCTGTCCAACCTCCAGCAGGCGACCGCCGGCATCGAGGACCTCAACCGCAAGATCGACGACCTGCAAAAGGCCATCACCTTCTTCGAGGGCAAGCTGCCGCAGGAGAAAGAGGTCGACAAGATCCTCAAGGAAGTCTGGCAGATGGCCGAGGCCAACTCGCTCCAGACCAAGTCGATCAAGACCATGCGCTCGGAGCGCGGGCCGAACTACAGCGAGCAGCCGATCGACATGAACCTGAGCGGGGACTTCAACGGGTTCTACTCCTTCCTGCTCCAGCTCGAGAAGCTGCCGCGCATCACGCGGGTGACGCAGATGAACCTCACCAAGATCAACGACCGAGACGGGGAGATGCAGGCGTCGATGCGGCTGAGCATCTACTTCGAGCCCGACTCCGGCGGCACCTCGGTCGCGGGCGCGCAGTAGGCACCCGCCGGGCCGGCAGTCGAACCGGTGTGGTAACGAAAACTTCAGCAGGGACGGGCGGCGCGCTCAAGGCAGCGCGATCCCCCGCAAGAGGAAGCGGAGAAGTCACATGAGCACGCACAACGACGGGAGTTCGCAGACGCAGGACCAGGGGGCGGGCGACGGGGACCTGACGGCGGCGCTCGCCGCCGGCACCGACGCGGAGTTCGTCGCAACCGAGGAGAAGAAGCCGGTCGTCACTCCCGGCATGCTCTACCTGCTGCTGCTGGTGGCCGTCGGGGGCGGCGGGACGTACTACATGTACCACCGCCAGGGCCCCGCAAGCGCCCAGGCCGCCACCGCCGAGTCGCAGAAGGCGAAGCAGACCATCGACACCTTTCTCGCCAGCGGCCCCGGCGGGATGAAGATGATGGAGTCGATGCTCAAGGACACCGAGAAGGTCGTCCAGCAGTTCAACGACTACCCCAGCGTCACCCAGGTGCCGCTCAGCGCGCTCCAGACCAACCCGTTCAAGTTCGCCAAGGTCGAGGCCGCCCCCACCGCCGCGGCGGTGAAGGTCGACGAGGACCTGGCCAAGAAGAAGCGCGACGAGGAGCGGCAGGCGGGGCTCAAGGCGTCGCAGGCGCTGAACCTCCAGTCGATCATCCACAGCGGCTCGCGCAAGGCGTGCATGATCAACAACACGCTGGTGCTCGAGGGGCAGCAGGTCGAGCAGTTCACCGTCGAGAAGATCACCCCCAGCTCGGTGATCCTGCGCACCGGCGCGTTCCGCTACGAGCGGCGGATGCAGCAGCCGCACTAATTCGTGCGGCGACGGCGGGCGACGCGCGATTCGCGCCGCCCCGCAGAACGGAGCAGGAGCGGTCGGTCGATCGGCCAGTCAGGGATGAGAGGAAGGATCTGATGTTCGGACGGCGAAACACCCCGGAAACGCCCCCCGCCGTCGCCGCCACCGTTGCGGCGCCGGCGCCGGGCGCGAAGCGCGCCCCGTCGCCGGAGGTCGGGGAAGAGCTCGAGTCGCTCTGGATGCCCGAGCAGGCGCGGCGCGAGCGCAAGACCCCGGAGCAGATCCTGCTCGAGCGCGGGCACGTCGCCGAGGAGCACCTCGACCAGGCGCGCAAGATCCAGGCGCAGACGCCCGGCAAGAGCCTGGTGCAGGTCGTCCAGGCGATGGGCGTCGCGACCGAGCCGCAGGTGGTCTCGGCCGTGGCCGAGTCCCTTGGCATCCCCTTCGAGGCGCCCACCAAGGCGACCATCGACCCCCAGGCGTTCGCCCTGCTCCAGCCCGACTTCATGCGCAAGAACGCGGTCATGCCGCTGCGCTTTGAGGACAAGGCGCTCGTGCTCGGGATGGCCGACGCCAACAACGTCTTCCTGTTCGACGAGATCCGCCGCAAGCTCAAGCGCGACGTGAAGGTCGTCGCCTGCGCCGCCGCGGACATGAACAAGGTGATCGAGGTGCTCACCGCCGGCACCGAGAACAGCGAGAAGGTCGACGAGATCCTCAAGGACGTGAAGGAAGAGGACGTCCAACTGGTCAAGGAGGAGAGCGACGACGGGATGGACTTGGAGAAGGCGGGCAACGAGTCGCCGATCATCCGCTTCGTCAACTACCTGATCAGCGACGCCGTCAAGCAGGGCGCCAGCGACATCCACATCGAGCCGAAGGAAAAGGCCCTCAAGATCCGTTACCGCATCGACGGCGTGCTGTTCGAGGCGATGAACCCGCCTCACACCATGACGGCGGCGATCTGCTCGCGCCTGAAGATCATGTCGAACCTGGACATCTCCGAGCGGCGGCTGCCGCAGGACGGGCGCATCCGGGCGGTGGTCAACGGCAGCAAGATCGACCTGCGCATGAGCACCCTCCCCACCGCGTTCGGTGAGAAGGTCGTCATGCGTATCCTGGACAACAAGGCCATTAGCGTCCCCCTCGAGGCGCTGGGGTTCGGCGAGAAGGCGCTGGAGACCTGGAAGCTCCAGATCGACCAGCCGCACGGCATCGTGCTGGTGACCGGCCCGACCGGCTCGGGTAAGACCACCACGCTCTACTCCTCGCTGCGCGTGATGGACGGGAACAAGCTGAACATCAGCACGGTCGAGGACCCCATCGAGTACCAGCTCGCGCAGGCGAACCAGGTGCAGGTGCACGACAAGATCGGCATGACGTTCAGCGCCGCCCTGCGGTCGCTGCTGCGGCAGGACCCCGACGTCGTGCTGCTGGGCGAAATTCGCGACCAGGAAACCGCCAAGATCGCCGTGCAGGCGGCGCTTACCGGCCACCTGGTGTTATCGACCCTGCACACCAACGACGCCCCCAGCTCGGTGACGCGTCTGATCAACATCGGCGTGGAGCCCTACCTGATCGCGTCGGCGGTCAACGCCATCCTGGCGCAGCGGCTGGTCCGAAAGATCTGCCAGCAGTGCAAGGAAGAGTACGTTCCGTCGGAGGAACACCGCATGTTCCTCAGCCAGCAGGGCTATTCGTCCGACAAGACATGGAGGGGTCGCGGTTGCGACCGCTGCCGAAAGACCGGGTACGCCGGGCGGCTAGGCATTTACGAGTTATTGGTCATGGACGACACGCTGCGGGACATGGTGACGAGCAATCCCGACGTGATCCAGTTCCGTCGCAAGTGCCGCGAGAAGGGCCTGGTCAGCCTCCGCGAGGACGGCTTCGACAAGGTGAACCGCGGCCTGACCACCGTGGACGAGATCCTCCGCGTGACCGAGGGAGACCACTAAGGAGATTGCCGATATCCGCCAGAAGATCTGCGATTTGATTCGCTGTCAGTCGGAGATCGGAATTCGCAGATCGGCAATCGGAAGAGGGAAGACAAGACCATGAGCATCCTGAACGACATCCTTCGCAACGCTGTGACCGCTAAGGCGTCCGACATTCACATCAACGTCGGGCTGCCGCCGCTGTTCCGCATCCACACGGTGGTGACCAAGAGCGACTTCCCGATCGTCACCCCCGAGGGCGCGGCGCGGCTCTGCAAAGAGATCATGCAGAACAACGAGAAGCGCTGGGCCGACTTCGAGGTGAAGCGCGACGCGGACTTCTCGTATGAGATCCCCGGCGTCGGGCGCTTCCGCGTCAACGCGCACTACCAGCGCAACACGGTCGCGCTGTCGATCCGCACGATCAACGACAAGGTCCGCCCGATCGAGCAGTTGTTCCTGCCGGAGATCGTGCACAAGCTCACGCACCTCCCGCGCGGGCTGATCTTGGTGACCGGGCCGACCGGCTCCGGCAAGTCCACCACGCTGGCCGGGATGATCGACGCGATCAACAAGCGCGAGCAGGGCCACATCATCACGATGGAGGACCCGATCGAGTACGCGTTCATCAGCAACAAGTGCGCCATCGAGCAGCGCGAGGTGGGCGCGGACGTGCCGACCTTCGCCTCGGGGCTGAAGCACTCGCTGCGCCAGGACCCGGACGTGATCCTGGTCGGCGAAATGCGCGACCTGGAAACCGTCGGCGCCGCCATCACCGCCGCCGAGACCGGCCACCTGGTCTTCTCGACGCTGCACACCGTCAACGCGCCGCAGACCATCGAGCGCATCATCGACGTCTACCCCGCCGACGAGCAGAACCAGATCCGCTCGATGCTCGCCAACTCGCTCCAGGCGGTCATCAGCCAGACGCTGTTCAAGCGCTGCGACCAGCCGGGCATGATCCCTGGCATCGAGGTGATGCTGTGCACGCCCGCCGTGCGAAACTGCATCCGCGAAAACCGAATCTTCGAAATTCCGAATGTGATCGAGACGAGCCGGGCGCTGGGCATGCAGACGCTGGACAGCTCGATCAAGCAGCTCTACGTGAACGGGTACATCAGCCGGGAAGACGCCATCGCGCAAGCCGCGCACCCGGAGAAGTTGGAACGTTC
>DASQDR010000232.1:0-35226 GCA_035634055.1 Tepidisphaeraceae bacterium
GGCGCCGGCGCCGGCGGACGCGTCGGACTGGCGCGCCCGCTTCGCCGCGCTGGCGCGGCGGCAGCCGGCGGGCGTCGGCTTGGCGTCGTACCTCGCCGTCGTCGCCGTCGCGTGCGTGGCGGTCGCCGCCTGGGCCTGGCCCGGCCGCAACTTGACACCCTTTCTACCGCCCCGTACTGTCTAATCCGCCCGATTTGGGCTCGTTTTCTCGGGAATCCGCGCATGGCTGAAACCATTCCCCCGCTCTCGGTGACCGAGCAAAAGGGCATCCGCGTCATCGAGTTCACCAACAGCAAGATCCTCGACGAGGCCAACATCGCGGCCATTCAGGAGAGCCTTAACGTCCTGATCGACGAGAACGAGAACCCGCGGCTGCTGCTGGACTTTGCCACGGTCGATCACCTCTCGTCGGCGGCGCTGGGGATGCTGATCAACGTGAACAACCGCGTGCGCCAGAAGAACGGGCAGCTTCGCCTGGCGAACATCAAGCCGCAGATTTACGAAGTGTTCGTCATCACCAAGCTGAACAAGCTGTTCAAGATCCTGCCAACGCGCACCGAGGCACTGGCGAACTTTACGGCTCACTGAACGAGCGCGGCGGTGGCGGCGGCGACGCGCACCGGCCGCCGCGGCGGCGGGGTCACACGGGCAACGCAGCGACTTTCGCGATCAGGTTTTGCGGATGGGCATCGCCGGGTCGAATCGTCATCCCGACCGGGCCGCGCGGCGCAAGACCGCCGGCGGCGCCAAGGCCGCCGCGCCCGCCGCCACCTCGCGCAACGGCTCGCCCGGCGGCAGGGCCAACGGCACCGCCGCCGCCGCCAAGCTTCCGCTGCAGTTCACCATCCCGTCGGTCCTCTCCGCCACGCGCGACGTCCACAAGACCATCATGGACGCCGTCGAGAGGCACCACTACGGCGAGCAGAGCCAGTTCGCCATCCGCCTGTCGCTGGAAGAGGGGCTGATGAACGCCGTCAAGCACGGCAACAAGCTCGACCCGCGCAAGACGGTGCGCATCGAGGCGACCGTGACCGCCAGGAGCACCGAGATCTTCATCGAAGACCAGGGCAAGGGCTTCGACCGCAAGCGCGTCCCGGACCCGTGCGCGTCGGAGAACCTGCTCAAGTGCAGCGGCCGCGGCATCCTGCTGATGGAGACCTACATGGACAAGGTCGAGTACTCCAACGGCGGGCGAAGGGTGCGGATGGTGAAGAAGAACGCCTGAAAGGGAGGAGGAGGCGGAAGGATGAAGGCGGGAGGATGAAGGATGAAAACGCTGCGAGGGCGTGCGTCATCCGTAGGCCTTATCCGCACCTTCCTGTCCCTCATTGACCCTTCCTACTTCCTCTTTCCTCCTCCCCCATGATCCCCGTCCGCACCGACAGTCGCCTGCGTAACACGCCCTGGATGAACTGGGGGATCATCGCGGCGAACGTGATCTTCTTCCTGGTCCAGCACCGCCTGCCGGGGATGACCGGGCGGCTGGAGCTCGACCCGCGCGACCCGTCGCTGCTGGGGTTCTTCACCTACGCCCTGCTCCACGCCAGCACCGGGCACCTCGCGTCGAACATGCTGTTCCTCTACATCTTCGGGAACAACGTGAACGACAAGATGGGGCACGTCGGCTACCTCGGGTTCTACCTGGCCGGCGGGGTGTTCTCCGGGGTGGTCTACCTGGCGGGCGGGGAGGCGGTGCCGGTGATCGGCGCCAGCGGCGCGGTGTCGGCCGTCACGGGGGCTTACCTCGTCCTCTTCCCGCGGGCCAACGTCACCATCGTCTACTTTTTCATCATCGTGGGGGTCTTCGAGATTCCCAGCCTGTGGCTGATCGGCTTCTTCTTCGTGCAGGATTTGTTCCTCAACTTCGCCGGCGACCGTGGCGGCGTCGCGCACCTGGCGCACCTGGGCGGCAGCGCGTTCGGCGTGGTGCTCTGCACCGCCCTGCTGGCGACCCACCTGTTGCCGCGCGACCACTTCGACGTGGTCGCGCTGTTCAAGCAGTGGAACCACCGGCGGCAGTTCCGCGACCTGACCGCCAGCGGCTACGACCCCTTCGGCGTCTCCGACCGCATCCGCCCGGAGCACCGCCTGCCCGCGCCCACGTCTCCGGAGCAGGACCGCGTCCACGACCTGCGGGCGCAGATCACCGAGGCGCTGGCGGTACACGACCCGGTGCGGGCGGCGGAGGCGTACTTGCAGATGAAGCAGCTCGACCGCGAGCAGGTCCTGCCCCGGCAGGCGCAGCTCGACGTCGCCAACCAGCTCGCCAGCCAGCAGAAGTACACCGACGCCGCCGACGCCTACGAGCTGTTCCTGCGGCACTACAAGAACTTCGAGCAGGTCGAGCAGGTCGAGCTGATGCTCGGGCTGATCTACGCCCGCTACCTGGAGCGCTACGACCGCGCCAAGGAGTACCTGCTGCGGGCGATGGCGCGCCTGCACGGCGAGCGCGAGCTGGCGCTGGCGCGAGCGGAGCTCCACCAGATCGAGATCGCCCAAGCCCTCAAGCCCAACGGCTGACCCGCGCCGGCGGCGCCCGTCCCTGCGACATCTTGTGCCGCCCGGCGGGTCATGTCGCCCCGGTTCGGCTCGGCGGACCTCGCCGGTTCAGGCGCAAACTGTAACCGGCACAACAATTGCAACGGGCGGTCGGCTACGGAGATCCCCTATGACCGCTTCGAGCATCTGGTCGCTGATCAAGAAGGCGTACGCCGAGTTTGCCGAGGACAAGGCCATGCGGCTCGCCGCCGCCCTGGCCTGCTACACCATCCTGTCCATGGCCCCGCTGGTCGTGATCACGATGAAGGTCGCCACCTGGGTCCTCAGCGACAACGCCGGGCTGGTGCAGGAGCAGATGAGCCAACTGGTCGGCACCGAGGGCGGCAAGGCCATCGCCGAGATGATCACCAGCAGCAAAACCCAGAACTCCGGCCTGCTGGCGACGCTCTTCAGCCTGGCGATCCTGCTGTTCTCCGCCTCCGGCGTGTTCGCCGAACTTCAGGACTCGCTCAACACCGTCTGGGAGGTCAAGCCCCGCCCCGACATGACCATCATGGAGACCATCAAGAAGCGGTTCTTCTCCATGGGCATGGTCTTCGGCATCATCTTCCTGCTGCTGGTCTCGATGGCGGTCACCTCGCTGCTGTCGTTCATGGTCGGCAAAGTCTTCGGCAGCGGCGGACCGGACGCCGGGTTCCTCGCCAAGGCGGCCGCGTTCGTCACCGACTTCGTGGCGACGGTTCTCGTGGTCGGGGTGCTGTTCACGCTGATCTTCAAGTACCTCCCAGACGTGAAGATCCGCTTCGCCGACGTGTGGCTCGGCGGGCTGGTGACGGCGGTGCTGTTCAAGATTGGTCAGTACGCTTTGGCAATCTATTTCACCCAGGGCGCCCCGCAGTCCGCGTACGGCGCGGCGGGCTCGATCGTGGCGGTCCTGCTGTGGGCGTATTACTCCGCGTGCATCCTGTTCTTCGGCGCCGAGTTCACGCAGGTGTACGCCAAGCAGTACGGGCACCGCATCGTGCCCGACGAGGACGCGGTGCCGGTCACCGACGAGGAGCGCGCGCAGCACGGCATGCCGCGCAAGCAGGACGTGCAGGAATCGGCCGGGGCGCAGGCGAACCTCGCCGGGCAGCGCGGCGGGTTCCCGGCGACGGCGTACCGATCCGGCGGCGTCCCCGAGCCGCGCGTCGTCACCATCACCCGCCCGACGCCGGAGGCGCAGAAGGCTTACACGGTCGCCGGCCTGGGCCTGGCCGCCGGGTTCGTCGTCGGCGCCATCGGCCTCATGACCGGCCGCAAGTACACCAACGCCGGCCTCGAGCAGCTCTCGCTCGAGCAGCGCCTCGAGCGGATCGAAAACCGCTTCGGCCGCGGCAAGCAGCTCCAGGTGCGGGCGCGAGAGCTGGCGATTCAGGAACGCCTCGACCAGCTCCAGGCTCGCGTCCGCCACGCCACCGACACGGTCCGCCGGCGTACCAAGCACTACGCCAAGCAGCCGACTTGGCTGGATCGGCTGGGCGCGATGGTCTCGCGGACGTAGACGCCACCGAAATTGCCGGGCCGATCAGCCGTCGGTTGCGCGGCGGCGGGCACGCCACCCGTGCCTCGCATCGCGCCCCTTCCGTGGAGGCCGTCGGGTTAGGGTGCCTTCCACTGCCGGTGCGCGCCTCGTGCCGGGGCGCTCCCGACGCGGCCGCGGCGCCCTATGCCGCCGGGCGGCCGACGGTGTCGGGCCAGAGCGAGCGAAGGATGGCGCGGTCGCCGGCGACGCGGCAGCGGACGGCCGCGCGGTCCCACATCCGCTTGGCGTCGGCGTCCATGGCCGGGGCGTTGGCGGCGAACCAGTCGACCGCGTCGGCAAAGCGAACTGCCCGGCGGAACTCACCGTGGCTGCCGAGCTGGAGCAGGATGAACGCCGACGTGAAGGCGTCGGCGGCAAGCCGTCGGATCGGCTCCTTCGGCCAGACCCCCTCGGACTTCTGGAGCGACGCCAGGTGCGCGAGCCCGCGCTCCACCGCCGCCCCCTGCCCGCCGCCGCAGAGCAGGGCGCGGGCGCACAGGGCGGTCGCCATCAGGTCGCCCCACCCGCCGTCGCCCTGCTGGGCGGTCAGGACGATGTTGAGCAGCCGGCGGTAGAGCGGTGCGTGCGATTGCGACAGCTCGTCGAGCCGGATCATCGCCAGCGCCGCCGCCGGAACCGCCCGCCCCAAGTGCGGCTCCAGTGCGAACGCCGCCTCCGGCCGCCCGGTCACCAGCTCGCGGTAAAGCCGTCGGTGCTGCTGCTCGTTCATGTAACGCTCAATCTGACGAAGGGTGATCATTCTGCACTTCCCTGTGAGGATGATGTACGGGTTCATTATGGCCTAACATCGGCCGCACCGTCAAATGATCTTTACGGTTTTTGTTTGGGTTAGGCGGGGAGGGCAGAGTCACCGCAGAGGCGCGGAGGCTGCGGAGGCGTTGGTGATGGTCAGGTGCCGCGCGGGTTCGGCGGCGGTCGGCGATACAAGGTGTCTGAAACAACACCCTCTTCCAAGTTCAGCGGCCGTCATGCGCCGGAACGCCAAGCGCGCCTCCGCGTGCTCTGCGCCTCTGCGGTGCATCCTGCCCGGTGCAACTGAAGCTAAATCGGTGACGGGAACGAGCGGCGCGGACCGATCGGCATCGCCGGCGCGGGGGCCGCCAGGCTGGCGTGACTGCGCCACCATGTCAGCGGCACGTTTGCCGCCACGATCAGCGCGACCTGGCTCAGCACGAAGATCAGCAGCCACGCCAGGGCCGAGTCCATGAAGCCGTAGCTGTGCAGCCCGACGCCCAGCATGTTGGTGCCGAACCAGCTCCAACTGGTGACGATGTTGCCGAAGATCGCCAGGCAGGCGATGCCGCGCTCCTTGACCATGCCGCCCCAGCGGGCGTGCAGCAGCAGGGCGTTGCAGAGGACGATCAGGACCGCGCCGTTCTCCTTGGGGTCCCAGCCCCAGAACCGCCCCCACGATTGGTCGGCCCAGATCCCGCCCAGCACGGTGCCGACGAAGCTGAACAGGACGGCGAAGCAGGTGATGCCGTAGATCATCCGCGTCAGGTCCTTCGACGCTTCGCGGTCGAGCGAGCGCGTGAAGACGCCCTGGATGACGTAGACGATCGCCAGGATGCCGGCGAGGAAGGTCGCGGAGTAGCCAAGGGTGATGATGACGACGTGAGTGGCGAGCCAGAAGTTGGTGTCCAGCACCGCCTGGAGGACCTTGAGCGTGTCGCCGCTGAGGGCCAGGCGGTCGGCGATAAGCAGCGAGAGGAACCCGGTGACCGCCGCCGCCGCGGCGCCGATGCCGTCGCGGTAGAACCGTTCCAGCCCCAGCGCCAGCACCACGCCGCCCCACGCGATGAAGATCGCGCTGGAGGGCAGGTTGGTGACCGGCGGTCGCCCGGAGATGTAGACTCGCCCGATCAGCGCCAGCGTGTGGATCGCCAGCGCCAGCCCGAGCCCCAGCAGCGCCGCGCGGCGCAGGGCGGCGCTGCCGGCGAAGGTCCACGAGAGGCAGACCAGCACAAAGGCGCCGACGTACAGGGCCATGCACTGCGTGAACGGGTCCAGGCGGTTGAACATCCACTCGAACCGCGCCCGCCGGGTCTCGCGCGGGAGCTTGTCGCTCACGGTCGCGCGGTATCCGGCGACGGCGCTGTTGAAAGCGCTGGCGTCGCGGTCGTGGTACGCGCTGATGATGCCCAAATACGCGCGCGCCGCCGGGTGCGCCGCCGACGGGTTGGACGGGTTAGGCATTGCCTGCCCGAGCGTTTGCCACTTCTCGCCCGGCGCCAGCGGCGGGATCAGGAACAAGTCCTCCATCTGCGCCAGCGTCATGTAGGTGTGGAGCTTGTCGTACAGCTCGAGCACCTTGCGCTGGAACAGGTCGCGCTCCTTGGCCGGGGTGCGGCGCGCGCGGGCGACCTGCTCCTCGAGCTTCTCGCGCCCGGCCAGCACTTCTTTGAACGAGAACCGCTTGCGCGACTCATCGAGCTTGAGCAGGCCGAGCAGCTCCGGGTGGTCGATGCGGATGACCGGGTGCTCAGCCGCCTCCTTGGGGTGCGAGAACATCTCGATCAGCCAAGCCGTCGGCGCGAGCTTTCCGTCCTTCACCATCGCCACCTCGCGCCCGCCGATGATCTTCAGGCTGGTGCGCGCCAGCGTGTCCAGCGGCTGGACGCGGCCCTCGTAGGAGACGGGCAGGTTGCCGAACGCTCTTAAGTCGAAGTCGCTCTTCGGGCCCACCGGGCGGAGGACCGACGCCAGCGCGAGCGCGTAGACCAGCAGGATCGAGGCGCACGCGCCCAGGGTGGCACCCGAGAGCCAGCCCGGGCCGGTGGGGGCGGGCGGCGCGGCGCCGGCGGCCGCGCCGTTGGGCGCGGCGCGTTTCTCCATGAAGCGGATCAGCACCAGCATGAAGTGGATGACCAGCCCGAACGCGCCGATCGCGCACGCCAGGTAGGGCAGCACCCATCCCGGGTTGGTCACCACCTGCAGCACCGTGGTGTGCGCGCCGATGAAGCTCGCCTGGTAGAACGTCTCGCCGTGGTAGCGCAGCGGGTTGTTCATCCAGATGCGCACTTCGCGGTCCACGTTGCGCGCGGGGTCCACCAGGCGGACGAAGCTGGAGTAGTCCTTCGGCGTGCTGGTCCCCAGGTACGTGTCGTGGCGGAAGTCGATCAGGTGAACGGTGTACGGCTTGTAGAGCCGGCGGAAGCGGAGCTGCACGCGGTAGGTCTTGTCGCCAAGGGTGAAATCCTGCGCCGCGTCCAGGCCCGCCCGTCCCGGCAGCTCGACCGGCAGGGTGGACACCAGGAAGGTGCCGACGCTCTGCCCGCCGCCGGCCTTGAGCGTGACGTACGCCGACGGCGCATCGACGAGCGCCCCGTCAGCGCCCGCGCCGCTCACCGGCGGCCGCGCGACGGCGGTGATGCCGACGCCGGCGCCGGCGGTCGCGCGCGGGCCGTCCGTCGGCGGCGACTGCATCGGACCGAGCACGCTGGAGTTCGCGAAGTACGCGTCCACCTGCACGCGCACCGGCAGGCGGTCGTCCGCAATGGTCGTGCCCGGCGCCAGCCGCGACGCGGGGATGGCGGCCACGCGATCGTGGTCGGGTGACGAGGCGTCGATGATCGCCAGCTCGGCCGTGCGGATATCCTGCGAGTAGTTGGCGCTGCCTCCCTCGTTGATGGTCATCTGGCTCTCGACCGCCATCGTGCTGGTGATCCCCTCGCCGACCACGAGCAGGATCAGCCCCAGGTGGATGAGGATCACGCCGGCCCGCTTGCCGTGCAGCGGCGCCACCAGGGCGATCAGCGGCAGCGGGGCGACGAGCAGGATGAACAGCAGCGTCGGCGTGTCGCGCGGCGGCACCGCGAAGGCGATGGCGAACGACGCCGCCAGCGCCGGGATCAGCAGCAGGTCCTTCCACGTCGCCTTGAATCGCAGCGCGTGGGCGGCCAGCAGGTTGACCAGCAGCACCGCGCCGAGCAGGTAACCGCCGGGGAGCGGGAAGCCGATGTACCACGGGATCCCCGCCGCCGCCCCGCCCGCGGGGCGCGGCAGCAGCGTCTGGAGGCTCACCCACGTGAACAGGCTGTGGAAGTATTTCTTCTGCACCTGCCACACGCCCGCGTCCACCTGCGCCCAAGTGCCGGCGTAGACCAGCAGCATCGCCAGCGCCAGCAGCACGACGGTCAGCTTCAGCGACGCCAGGGGCTTTAACACTTGCTTCAGGACAGGGTTCAACGCTGGGGTTCCTTCGGGTGCGGCAATCGTCGGGTCGCGCGCCGTTCGCCCGCGTCGCGCGCGGGAGGTTGATCGGTACGGTGCGCCTTCAGTTCGCCGGAGCAAATTCCAGTGACTTCACGAACGCGTCCAGGGCCGGCTTCTGCGCGGCGATCGCATCGGCGGGACCGGTCAGCTTGAAGAACCACAGCTCCCCGCCGGCGGAGGAAATCACCACGTACATGCGCTTGGCCGCCTCGGGGTTGTGGAACTCCAGCAACACGCCGTCGTTTCCCTGCCCGACGGTCAGGCTGGTCATCGGCAGCGAGCGCGGGTCCTCCATCGGCGGCAGCCCGATCTGGCCGCGCCAGCGAGTGATGTTGTCCTCGAAACTGCCGGCCCCGCTGTTGGGGAACTTGCTGACGATCAGGTCCGCCTTCTGCTCGGGCGCGCCGACCTGAAACGCCATCACGCGCGGCGGGGGCTGGTTGGGCAGTTCCTTCCAGTCCGGCGGCGCCTGGAACTTCGAAAGCTTGACCGGCGACGGCGCGGAGGCAGGCGGCTCGGTCGCGGCGCCCGGTTGGGCACCGGCCGCTGGCGGCGCAGCATCCGCGTGGGTCTCCCCCGGCGCGTGCCCGTGCAGCGAATTGATCAGCGCATCGAAATTCTTCTCCTGCGCCGCGATCACGTCGGCCGGGCCGCTCATCTTGAAGAACCACGACTTCCCGCCCGCCGGCACCACCGCCGCGAGCATGCGCTGGCGCGGCTGCTGCGATTCGGGCCCGGTCAGGTCCACGCGCTTCACGTCCAGCGGGCCGACCGGCATCGACTTGACGACGCGTTCGAGCTTCTCCTGCGGCGACGGCGGCAGGCCGAGCTGCCCTTCCCAGCGGTTGACGTTCGGCAGCAGCGCGCCGGCCGCGCCGGATAGCGGGATGACCGTTAGCTCCACCTTCGGGTTCTCGCTGACGGTGAACGCCGCGACGCGCATCCCGCCGGGCGGCACTTGCTGCTGCTTCCACTCCGGCGGCGCGGTCCAGTGCAGATCGCCGCCGCCGTGCGCGTGCGAATCTGCCTCGGCGGGGAGCTGTGCGGACGCCATCGTGGTCGGGGCGGCTTCCTTGGGCGCGGTGTAGACGGTGATCTCGTCGCCGTCGCCGCAGCCGGCGAGCAATGCGAGTCCGATCAAGGCGGCCGGGATGGTCGGGCGGGGAAGGGCGTTCACGGCAACAGATACTTTAGTCCGCGGCCGCGCGTTTTTGCACTTCGCCGCTGCGACACATTGCCTCAGGGCGGCGCGTCGATCAGCGGGGCCGGGCCGATCACCTCGACGTCGAAGGTGTACAGCCGCGCCTCGGGGAGCTTCCAGGCGTCGGCGGCAACTCCAAGCTTCTCCGTGCACAGGCGGGCGAGCAGTTGCTCCTTGCTCCAGCCGGTGTCGCGCGCCACCTGTGGGAGGAAGAACCCGCCGCACTTGCCGAGGGTGAGGTAGATCCCGTCGTCCAGCAGTGAGAAGTCCGTCGGCGACGCCGCGGCGCGCGGCGGGGAGAGCACGCTCACCTCGATCTCCAGGTGCGGCACGTCGGCGGGCGTCACCGGGTTCGTCGAAACGAAGCGCGGGTCGTGCAGCACGTCGCCGGCGGTGATGCGGACCGCCTCCCAGACCGGCCGGGTCGCATCTAGCCGGCCGACGCACCCGCGCAGCTTGCCGGTCCCGTGCTCGTGCAACGAGACGAAGCACCCGCACGGGGCGGTGAGTTCCGGGCACCATTCGGGCGGGCGATCGGGCGGAAGGGGCGGGGCGCCGCCCGCGTTGAGACGGTGCAACAGCGCTCGGCGGGCGGCTTCGAGCAGGGCCGCCCGGCTCGTCGGCGGGAGCGTCACCGCAACGATGGTAGCATGTTCCACTCGCCGCCCGCACTTATAATGGCCGCCGCCCGACCGGTGGGGCATGATCCGTCGCGTCGTGTCAACGGTCAGGCGCGGACGGAACGGCCGGGATCGCCGTCGCGGAAGGTGTACCAGATGGGTCCAGTCGCGCAGCCTTCGTTCGCGCTGATCGTGCTGATCGCGGTCTTCGTGGTGGCGCTGCTGCTGGTGTTGCCGAGCCGCGGCCGCGGCGACCCGCGCCGCACCTGCCGGCAGTGCGGCGCGGCGCACCCGGTGTTCGCGCGCTTCTGCCGGCGGTGCGGGCGGAGGTTGTAGGGCGGGCGGCGCCCGGTTGATCGGGAACCGAGATCGGCGAGGGCACAAACCCTCACCCTAACTCTCTCCCTGGGCACAGGGAGACGGGACCAGAGAGAGGTGCAACGTGTCCAAGACGGCCACTGATTTTCCTGAGGACGATTTCCCGCGGCGAAGGTACGGCGGGGGCGATCAGCCGCCGCGTTACCCGAACATCGGCGGGTTCGGCCAGCGGCCCGGGTTCGTTCGTATCACCGCGGCGCTGCTGCTCGGGCTGGCGATCGTTTACGCCGGGTACTTCTGGTTCGTCCGGCGGGTGGTGGTCGGGCCCAACGAGGTGCTGGTGCTGCTGAAGAAGCACGGCAGCCGCAGCCTGCCCGGCGACCAGGTCATCATCCCGCGCGCCCCGGATCCGAAGAACGCCGCCGCCTTCGCCGAGTGGGACAAAACCTTCGGCGACTGCAACGGCATCCTCGAGCAGACGTACTCCGCCGGCACGTACTTCCGCTTCTCACCGTTCGACTATGAGCGCTTCAAGTTCGACCTGCGCTCCTCGGCCACGATCCCCAACGACAAGATCGGCATCGTGGTGAAGAAGTTCGGCAGGAAGCTGGACGACGGGCAGGTGCTGGCGGACCCGGCGCGCGACCAGCGCGGGCCGCTGCCGGTGATCCTGCGCCCCGGGCGATACGACGAGTACGCCAACCCGTTCGCTTACGAGATCAAGCAGATCGACCCGATCGTGATCGACCCCGGGCACCGCGGCGTGGTCACGCTGATGGCCGCCAGCCGCTCGGGCAACCCCAACCGCTACCTGGTCGAGGACGGCCAGCGCGGCGTGCAGCCGGGCAGCGAGCCCGAAGGGTTCCTCTACGTCAACCCGTTCGAGAAGCGCGTCACGCCGGTCAGCATCCGCTCGCACCGCTTCGAGATGACCGGCGCCGACGCCATTCAGTTCCCGTCGTCCGACAGCTTCAACATCAAGCTCGACGGGTTTGTCGAGTGGTCGGTGGTGCCGGACAAGCTCCCGCTGGTTTACACGCAGTACGGCGAGGGGAACGAGCTGATTCACCACCTGGAGGAAAAGGTCATCCTCCCCTACGCCCGCTCCTACAGCCGGCTCGTGGGCAGCCAGTACAACGCGCGCGACTTCATCAGCGGCGACACCAAGCTGCGCTTCCAGCAGGAGTTCGAGAGCAAGCTGTCCGAGGCGTGCGCCAAGCAGGGGATCGAGGTCCTCCAGGCGCTGGTGCGCGACATTGAGCCGCCCAACCAGATCAAGGATCCGATCAACGAGCGCGAGGTGGCCAAGCAGCAGATCCTCTCGCTCGAGCGGCAGATCCAGGTCGCCGGCTCGCAGGCGCAGCTCGCGACGCAGGAGCAGACGGCCGACCAGAACCAGAAGATCGGCGAGGCGAACAAGGACGTTGTCTCGATCGTCAAGCGCGCCGAGCAGCAGCGCGACGTCGCCGTCACGCAGGCGAGGCAGGGGCTTGCGGTCGCCAAGCTGCGGCTGGAGGCGGCGCAGCAGGAGGCGGACGCGGTCGTCGCCAAGGGGCAGGCGGAGGCGAACGTCGTCCTGCTCAACAAGCAGGCGGAGGCCGAGCCGCTGCGCCAGCAGGTGGAAGCCTTTGGCGACGGTACCAACTACGCCCGCTACTTCTTCTACCAGCAGGTCGCTCCGTCGATGAAGACGATCCTGACCAACAGCGACGGCGTGTTCGCAGACGTGTTCAAGCAGTTCGGCGCCCCGGCCGCCAACGCCAGCGAGCCGCCGAAGTCCAAGAACGCGGTGACAGGCGTGCAGCCGTGAGCCGAGCCGTATCGCCAGCGTACCCGACCGGCTTCACCCGATCGCGAAAGCAGGTTCACCGATGAACCAACGAATGCAGATTATCCTCAAGGGCGTGTTGATCGTCGCGGTGCTCGGCTTCGTCGCCTACGAGGGGGCCAAGTGGACCGTCATGCGCGTCTTCGTCCCGGAGGACGAGGCGCTGATGGTGATCAACAAGTTCGGCAAAGCGCTGCCGCCGGAGCTGATCGCCATCCCGACCGGCCAGGAGGGCGACTACAAGGGCGTCCGCGAGGAGCTTCTCGGCCCCGGGCGGTACTTCATCAACCCCGTGACCTACGATGTCGAGCGCGTGAAGCAGACGCAGATCTCCGCCGGCGAGCCGCACAGGTGGCGCTTCGACGCCGCCGGGGCGCTGGAGGACCCCAACACGCAGCCGATGGTCGGGCTGGTCTCCTGCAAGCAGGGCAAGACCCCGCCGCCCGGCGTTGAGGTGGTCGATCCCGGCTTCAAGGGGCTGCAGAAGGAAGTGCTGACGCCGGGCACCTACAAGATCAACAAGCTGCTCTACGAGGTGACGCCGGTGCCAGCGGTGGTGGTGCCGCCGGGGTACGTCGGGGTGACCACGCGGCTGACCGGCGGGCGCGAGGGGCCGGCCACGTCCGTTACGCTGAGCGAAATTCGCGCCGCCACGCACGGCCCCAGCACGCAGCCGGATAAGCCGACCACCCACGTCGCCCCCAGCCGGCTGATCGCCGGCGCCACGCAGCGCGGCGTGCTGAAGGACGTGCTCCAGCCCGGGATCTACTACGTCAACCCGCGCATGGTGAAGATCGACGTCGTCCCGGTCGGCTATGACGCCCTGACGCTGGACAAGGAGCGCGAGCAGAAGCGTCCGACCAAGAGCGGCACGTCCGCCAACGCGTCGGTCCGCTTCTACAGCGGCGACGGGTACCAGGTGGAGGCGGACTTCACCGTCGTGTGGGGCGTCTCGCCGGCCGACGCGCCGGAGATCGTGGCGAACATCGGCGGGTGGGACAAGGTCCGCGAGAACGTCATCGAGCCCGCCATGAAGGCCGCCTGCCAGAACGTGGGCGCCAAGTACACCTCCAAGGAGCTGATCCAGGGCGCGACGCGCTCGAAGTTCCAGGACGAGCTGAGCGAATCGCTGGAGAAGACCGTCGCCAGCCGCAACGTGCACGTGCTGCTGGCGCTGATCCGCAACATCACGATCAAGGACACGACCGGCAAGGACGCGACCGGCGGTTTGCTGGGGACGATCCAGCGCGCCAACATCGAGGTGGAGCGCGACCTGACGAACAAGCAGAAGACGATCACCGCCGTCACCGCCGCCAAGCTCGAGGAGGCGCTTAAGAGCGTTGACGTGGCGCGCGAGACGGTCTCCAGCGAGACCGGCGTGAAGGTCGCCAACATCCTGGCAGAAGGGCAGAAAAAGGCCGCCGAGATCGACGCCCAGCGCGACCTGGAAGTCGCCAAGATCAACCTGGAAATGGCCAACCTGGAGGCCAAGCGCACGCAGATCCTCGGCAAGGCGCAGGCGGACGTGGCGAGGCTGAAGAACGAGGCGGAGGCCAAGGGCGCGCGGATGCTGGTGGAAGCCTTCGGCTCTCCGCAGGCGTACAACCTCTACACCTTCGCCAAGAACTTCCACCCGCAGGACCTGAAGCTGATCTTCGCCGGCCCCGGCACCTTCTGGACCGACCTGAAGTCGTTCGAGCAGATCGGCGCCAGCCAGGTCGTGCAACAGGCCCAACAGCAGCAACAGCAGCAGCCGCAGGTGCAGCCGCGGAGGTAGTCGCGCGGCGCGCGGTATGATCGGGTAAGGTCACCGCTGAAACTTCGACAGGGAGATCCCGATGCGTTTTGCCGCTCTGCTCGCCGTGGTCCTGCTGTCGCTGACCCTGTTCGCGCCGCCGGCCCCGGCCGCCGCGCGCGACGCCTTCGTCGGCGCCTGGGCCGTCACCGTCACACCCGACGACACCACCGGCAAGGCCGGTGAGAAGGAGTTCAAGGACACCTTCACCTTCAAGGGGATGCAGTTCACCAGCGAGGCCTGCAACAAGAAGCACGGGTTCAAATCGGCGGAGTACACCGAGGACACCCGCGGCGGGATCGCCGCCACCTTCAAGTGCGAGGCCAAGAGCGACAAGCAGGGCACCGCCACCTGGACCGGCACCTCCACCGGCAGCAGCATCAAGGGGGAGCTGGTCTGGAAGAAGCCGGACGGGACGGAGCTGCGCTACTCGTTCACCGGCGAGAAGAAGTCGTAGGGATTTGGATGACTGAGCGACGGAGCGACTGAGCGGGCGGAGCGTGCGCGGCACCCGCGTTGCTCTGCGACCTGGATGGTTTCGTCCAACCGTCCGTCGGATGACCTCGCCAGCGGCTTGCGTGAAATTGTCCGCCCGCTCGCCGGCCCCGGCGACGCCATGGGCTCGCTGCTCGACATGATCGGCGACGCCCGCGTCGTGATGATCGGCGAGGCATCGCACGGCACCCACGAGTTCTACCACTACCGTGCCGAGCTCACCAAGCGATTGATCGCCGACCGCGGGTTCTGCGCCGTCTGCGCGGAGGCGGACTGGCCTGACGCGTGGCGCGTGAACCGGTTCGTCCGCAACTTCGCCGACGACGGCTCCGCCGCCGAGGCGCTCGGGGGCTTCAAGCGCTTCCCGCAGTGGATGTGGCGCAACGCCGTTGTGCTCGACTTCGTCAACTGGCTGCGCGCCCGCAACGAGCGCGTCGAGGGCACCCAGCCCAAGGCCGGGTTCTACGGCATCGACCTGTACAGCCTGAACCAGTCGATCCGCGCGGTGCTGGAGTACCTGGACAAGATCGACCACGCCGCCGCCACCCGCGCCCGCTACCGCTATTCGTGCTTTGGAGACTTCGGGGAGGACCCGCAGGCGTACGGCTACGCCGCCAGCTTCGACCTCGACCGCCAGTGCCAGGACCAGGTTCTGGCGCAGCTCAAGGAGATGCAGCAGAAGGCGTTCGCCTACACGAATCGCGACGGCCGCACCGCCGACGACGAGCACTTCTACGCCGAGCAGAACGCCCGCCTGGTCGCCAGCGCCGAGCGCTACTACCGCACGATGTTCGAGGGGTCGGTCCCGTCGTGGAACCTGCGCGACGAGCACATGGCCGACACCATCGACGCGCTGGTGCGCTACATGGACGAGCACTGCACCGGCGGCAAGACCAAGGTGGTCGTCTGGGCGCACAACTCGCACCTCGGCGACTCGCGCGCCACCGAGATGAGCGAGCGCGGCGAGTGGAACGTCGGACAGCTCGTCCGCCCGCGGTGGGGCGGGCAGGCGTGCAACATCGGCTTCAGCACCTACGCCGGCACCGTCACCGCCGCCAACGACTGGGACGGCCCCGCCGAGACCATGCGCGTCCGCCCGGGCATGAAGGGGAGCTGGGAGGAAACGTTCCACGACGTGGGGGCGGCCAACTTCCTCCTGCGCACGCGCGACGCGCAGGGCAGCCTGCTCGACGCGCTGCGCTCGCCGCGGCTGGAGCGCGCCATCGGCGTGATCTACCGCCCGCGAAGCGAGCGGCTGAGCCACTACTTCGACGCGCGCGTCGGCGAGCAGTTCGACGCGATGATCCACCTCGACGAAACCACCGCCCTGATCCCGATGGACCGCGACGCCGAAGCCTCGCCGCGGGCGATGGAGGAGACGTACCCGTCGGGGCTGTGACACCTGACGGCGAGCGACGCCGAGTCACTTCTCAGACGAATCGCGAAAAGTCGCCGCGCGTCTTGATGTAGGGGCGGCACTTGTGTCGCGCGCTTTCGCTGCCGAAGAGGGCGAGACAAGTGTCGCCCCTACGAGCGCGGCGAGTTTTGGCGGATCGGTATCACTTCTCAAAATATCGCCGCGCCCGCGGGTCGTCGCGCAGCGCGGCAATGGCGTGGTGCAGGCGGGACTTCACCGTGCCCGACGGGACGCCGGTGGCGGCGGCGATCTCCTCGATCGTCAGGTCGTCCACGTAGCGCAGCAGGACCGCCTCGCGGTGAACGGGCGAGAGGTTTGACATCGCGGCGGCGAGGTCGGCGCGCGCCTCGCCGGCGGCCGCGCCGTCGGGGGCGCACCCGGGAAGCCGGGCCACCGCGGCGTCATCCGACGCGAACCGATCGCGCTTGCGCCGCGCGGCCAGCGAGAGGTTGCGGACGGCGGGGAACAGGAAGGTGCTGAGGCTGGCGGTCAAGCAAAAGCCGGGGAACTTGCCGTGGAGGTAGGCGAAGGTCTCCTGGAGCACGTCGTGCGCGTCGGCGTCGTTGCCGGTGAAGCGGTACGCCAGGCGCAGCACGCGGTCGCGGTAGCGGTAGTAGAGGGCGTCGAACGCCGAGGCGTCGCCGGCGTTGAGGGCAGCGACCAGGTCGTCGTCGGAGCGAGGGTCCGATGGCGGCGGCATCGTCGGGGCCTCGCCGAAGGGTGGACTTGCACGTTCGCGACGGAAGTCAGGGACAGCCCCTCACCCTCTCCCAAGGTACCGGCAGGGGCACCACGACGATTACCGTCGGCGGCCGCGACCGCCACCACTGCCGCCGCCTCCGCCGCTGCCGCCGCGATTGCGGCGGGAAGCGCCGCCGCGCTGGCCGGGGCCGGGGCCGGCGGGGCCGCGGGATGACTTGCCGCGGCCACCACCACCGCCACCACCGCCACCGCCACCGCCATTGCGGTCGGCGTGCTTGACCTTTCCGCCCCCACGCTTTTGCGGGCGGACGGTCTGCTGTTCCTGCTGCGGCGCCTCGCCCGGGCGGTTCACGCGCACGCGCGCCTGGATTTCGCTGATCGCCAGCCCCAGCTCGCGCCGCGGCACGTCCACCTTGGCGATGTAGACCCGCGCCACGTCGCCGATGCCGATGCGCACGCCGGTCCGCTGCCCGCGCACCACGCCCGCCTTGTCGTCCACGTCCCACCAGTCGTCCATCAAGTCCTCGTAGCGGATCAGGCCGTCGGCCAGGTACTGGCGAAGCTGGATGAAGATGCCGAAGTTGGTGATGCCGGTGACGACGCCGTCGAACTCCTGGCCGATCTTGTCCTTGAGCAGTTCCAGGACCTTCACCTGCCGCAGCTCGCGCTCGGCGTCGCTGCTGCGCCGCTCGGTGTAGCTGATGTGCTTCCCGGTCTCGACGAAGTCGTCGTAACTTGGCACCGATTCCGGGTCCACCTTGATGCTCTTGCGGCCGCCCTTGATCGTCTTCATGCCCGTGGCGTCGCCCAAGGCGCGGAAGTAGGCGTCGAGCAGGCGGTGGATCGTCAGGTCGGCGTAGCGACGGATCGGGCTGGTGAAGTGACAGTAATTCTCGCTCGCCAGCGCGAAGTGCCCGATCTGCTCCGGCGAATACTCCGCGCGCGAGAGCGACTTGAGCACCGCCAGGTTGATCGCGAACGCCTCGGGCTTGCCCTTGATGCTCTCCAGCAGCGCCTGGATTCCCTTGTGGTCGAGCTGCTTGGGCATCCGGTGCCCGGCCACCTGCACGAAGGTGCGCAGGCGCTCGGAATCGGTCGCTTCGGGCCCCGGGTGGGTGCGGCGCAGGAACGGGAGGTTCAGCCGGTCCAGCAGCCGCGCCACCGCCTCGTTGGCCTCGACCATGAACATCTCGATCAGCGTGTGCGTGAAGCTCTGGTCCTCCTGCACCGCGTCGATGACCTTCCCTTCCTCGTCCAGCACCAGGTCGACCGTCGGCAGGTCGAGCACGATCTGCCCGTCGTGCCGGCGGCGCTTCTGGATGCGCTTGGCCAGGGCGTTCATGTCGTGCAGGAGCTGCACGACCTCGGGCGCGTAGTCGCCGATCGCGCGGTTGCCGTCGGGGTGGGGGATCTCCCTGGCGCCGTCGAGGATCGCCTGCGCCTCGCGGTAGCGCAGCCGCTTGCGCGAGGTGATGACAGTGTTGGCGAAGCGCGTGCGGATCGGGCGCGCGTCCTCGTCGAGCACGATGAACGCGCTCGTGCACAGCCGCGGCACGCCCTCCTGAAGCGAGCAGACGCCGTTGGACAAAATCTCCGGCAGCATCGGGATGACGAAGCCGGGAAAGTACGTGCTGTTGCCGCGCTTGCGCGCCTCCTCGTCCAGCGGCGTGCCTTCCTTCACGAAGTGCGAGACGTCGGCGATGTGCACGCCGAGCTGCCAGTACCCGTCCTTGGTCCGCGTCAGGCTGATGGCGTCGTCGTAGTCCTTGGCGTCGTCGGGGTCGATCGTGCAGATCACCTGGTCGCTGAGGTCCAGCCGCTCGTCGCGCTCGGCGTCGGGGCGGAAGGTATCGACCGCCCGGCGAGCCTGCGCGAGCACCTCGTCGGGGAACGCCTCGGGCAGGCCGTGCGCGATGATCACGCCGCGCAGGTCCACGTCCTTCTCACCGGCGGCGCCGAGCACCTCGGTGATGACGCCCTGGGCGCGGGTGCCGTCCTCTTCCGGGTAGACGGTCAGCTCGACGACGACCTTCGTGCCCACCTTGATGTGGCGCGAGCCGGCGTCGGGGGTGAGGATCGGGTCGGTGTACTGGTTGCCGTCCGGAAGGACCAGCCAAGTCGTCCCCTGCTTTTGCAGCGTGCCGACGAAGCGGGAATGCTTGCGCTCGACCACCTCGGTGATGCGGCCGGTGTACATCGCCTTGCCGTCGCGCTGGCCGCGACTGGTGATCTTGGCGCGGACCAGGTCGCCGTTGATGGCGCCGTTGTTCTCTCCCTGGGGGATGTAGAGGTCCTCATGGTCGCCGGGATCGGTCGGGACGACGAACCCGAAGCCGCGCTTGTTGTGCCGGTACGTGCCGGCGAACTCGTCGCGCCCCACCTTTTGGCTGGGGAGCATCACGGCCCCGCGCGTGCCGAGGATGACGCGGCCGTTGTGCATCAGCTCGCGCAGCGCCTCGCGGAAGGCGGGGTACTGCTCCTCCTGCGCCAGGTCCAGCTCCTTGGCCAGCACGCGGGGCTTTTGCGGGCGGTAGTCGTCGCTCTTGAGGTGGCTGAGGATCTTGCTCTTGATCTGATCGGACATCGAATCGCTTTCTGCCGCGGGCTCGCTTGCTGCCGCGCGGGCTCTCTTCTCTATAAGTGTGTCTATCGGTCTGTCCCCGCCGCACGCGCGCCCTCCGGGGCGCGCTACGAAGCGCGGCTCACGCGGGGCGGGCGCGGGGACGAATGTAATTTCGTTTCGGCGGTGTCAACAACGGGAGATCGGTCAGAAGATAACGAACCAGCGATCGGGCCGGGGGGAGTGGCTGAGATGCTTGCTTGCGGTCTTCCGGCGATGCTTCGCCGTCTTTCACTTCGGCCAATCATAAGCACGGCTTGAGCAAAAACAAGCGAGGCCCGCTGCCAAAGCCGCCAATGCCAGCAGGGGCGGCGTGGTGCGCGGTGGGCACGAGCTGACGGCAGAGCGCGCGCGATCCGCGCCGGATCGCCCCTGTCGATGGATTGCGAGGGCGAGGGAGTCATGGCCGCCGGGCGGTACGCCGGCTGCCTTCACGTTGTCACGTTCCTCATCGCGTGCCGGGGGAATTGGCTGCGGCGGGGGCCGTGGCGGCGGGCGCGGCGGGGGGCTTGCTGCCGAAGCGGTTTTCCGTGCCGGCGCGCAGGCGGGCGATGTTGGCGCGGTGCTTGGCGACGATCAGCCCGGCCATCACCAGCGCGAACAGCAGCAGCGGGAGCTGGCTGCCAAAGACCGGCCAATCCCGCGCCAGGCCGATGCCCAGGTACGCCACCGGCAGCGTCGCCGCCGCCGCGAGCGAGCCCAGGCTGATGTAGCGCCAGGCGTAGAAGACCACGATGAACACCGCGATCGCCACCAGCCCCGGCAGCGTGAAGTAGGGGTAAAGCCCCAGCATCACGCCCGCGCTGGTGGCCACGCCCTTGCCGCCCTTGAACTTCAGGAACAGGCTGAAGACGTGCCCCAGCACGGCGGCGAAGCCGACCAGCAGCCAGAGCAGGTAGACGCGCGCGTCGCGCTGCTCGATCGGCAGGCGGTGCACGAGCGCCGACGCGACGGCCATCGGCAGCAGGCTCTTGAGCAGGTCGAGGAAGAAGACGAGGAAGAAGAACTTCTTGCCCAGCAGCCGCCCGACGTTGGTCGCGCCGATGTTCCCGCTCCCGGCCGAGCGCGGGTCGACGCCCCTGGCCAGCCCGACGATCAACCCGAAAGGGATCGAGCCGACCACGTACGCGAGCGGGATCAGGATGAGCAGGGCGGACGTGGACATAACGCGGCGTGAGTTTTAGCGGAAGCGGAGCGGGGAAGGGAGGGGGAGGGGAGGAACAGAGCGACGAAGCGACGAAGGGGAAGAGGCGAGCGGCGGAAGGGGCGGAGGGACGACGATGGCTCTCAACGTTCAATGCGCAACGCTCAGCACTCATCCTTCATCCTTCATCATTCATCATTCAGCATTCAGCATTTCGCCCCCTCCCGGCGCTTTGATCTTGGCGGATTTGACGGCTATCGTCGCCGCGCGAAGGAGTCTGGCCATGCCCATCCGCGTCACCGTTTGGAACGAGTACCGGCACGAGAAGAAGAACCCGAAGATCGCCGAGATCTACCCCAACGGCATGCACGAGGCGATCGCGTCGCACCTGCGCAAGAGCGCGGCGTTGCAGGTGCGCACGGCCACGCAGGACGAGCCGGAGCACGGGCTGACGCAGGCGGTGGTCGACACCACCGACGTGATGATCTGGTGGGGCCACATGGCCCACGACGGGGTGGCCGACGCCATTGTCGAGCGCGTGCACAAGCGCTGCATCGGCGGCATGGGATTGGTGGTGCTGCACAGCGGGCACTTTTCCAAGCTCTTCCGCAAGCTGATGGGGACCACCTGCGACCTGAAGTGGCGCGAGGAGCTCAACGAGCGCGAGGTGCTGTGGGTCACCCGCCCGGGGCACCCGATCGTCGAGGGGATCGACGACCACTTCGTCCTGCCGCGCGAGGAGATGTACGGGGAGTTCTTCGACATCCCCGAGCCGGAGTGTACCTTCCTGATCAGCAGCTTCGGCGGCGGGGAGGTCTTCCGCTCCGGCTGCACCTGGACGCGCGGGGCGGGCAGGATCGCCTACTTCCGCCCGGGGCACGAGACGTTCCCCACCTACCACGACAAAAACGTCCTGCGCGTGATCGAAAACGCCGTGAAATGGGCCGCTCCCGTTGGGGCGACTCAGCCCCTGAAGTTCGGCAACCGGCTGCTCGGTTGGTTCGAGAAGACGTGACCGCCGGCGGCGGATCGCCGCCTTTTCCGCCGCGCCAACGGCTCCATTCCCTGTTTTTGCCCGGATTTTCCTGTTCAACGGGGCCGGGCGGACAGTAAAAGTACGGCCACACGGGCTGCCCCCCAGGAGAAGAGCCCCGCGGGGAAGAGGTGTTCGGTGAGGCTGTGCGCGGTCGCTTCGGCGCTGGCGTTGATGCTGTGCTACCTGCTCGGGGGCGGGGGCGACCTGCCCTCGGGCCACGAGCTCCAGCCGTCGCTGCCGAAACACGTTCTGGCGGCCATCCCCGGCGGCGACGACCCCCTCTCGCCCGACGCGCTCTCGCCGGGCGCACCGCGTGATTTGATCGCCGCCGATCCGGTCGTGTCCGACCCGCGCGATTCATCCCTTGCCGATCCCACCTCCGCCGCCGCCGCCTGCCGCGCGACGAGCCGACCGTGCGACGACCGCTGATGCGGATTGCGGCAGGGCGGCCGGGTTCGCTTTGACTGTTTTCCTCGACCGGCGCGACGCCATCCCATGACGGCAGTGAGCGCGCGGAGATCGAACCCGCGTGTCCGCCGGCGCCCGTGCGACCCGGCGCTTTCAACCCTTCGCTGTCGGGCAGATCTCGCGCAGGTATTGGAAGGAGTAGATGCCGCTCTCGTGCTGGTCCGACCACTCGATCTTGATGGCGTAGTTGCCGACCAGTTGCGCCGCGACGGCCGCGATCGTGCCGGTGTAGTTGCCCGGCAACACCGTCAGCAGCGACTTGCGCTGCTTGGCCGACTCGCGCTGCTCGCGGCACATCGCGCACGGGCACATCGAGCGAAGCAGCGTGAGCGGGTACGTGCAGCGCAGGCCGTCCTGCCACTCCACCTCGAGCTTCTCGTCGCGCTTCAGGTCCAGCCGGACCGGCGTGGTCTGTGGGGTCAGCATCGTCGGGCGATTGTAGGGGGCGGGCGGCTGAGGGTGCGCGTGCGCGTGCGCGGAGCGACGGGCCGGATCGCGCCCGCGCGGGTCACCACGCCATCAGGTTGAACAGGTTGTCCAGCACGAAGGCGAGGATCAGCAGGTTGACCATCAGCGCCATGATCGCGATCGCCCGCACCCTGCGGCGCGGCGAGGCCAGGCCGACGACCGCAAGCGCGAGCCCCAGCGCCCCGGAGAAGAGCCCGACCTGCCCGCCCAGTTGGCTGGCGAGCGTGGGCGGTTGCCCCTGTCGCCACCAGAGCAGCAACGACACCGCCAGCCCGCACGAGCCGCTGGCCAGCGACAGCAGCGCGCACGGCAGCCCGATCAGGCTCGGGAGCGACGCGCGCGCGGCGGTGGACGATTTGCTGGACATGGCGGCGAAGGCGTTGGCACGGCCCGCGGCCGGAGACGCGCCGCGAGGCGCGCCGTGTGGGCGCGGGCCGCGCTCAAGGATACCCACTGTGAGACGGGGAGTCAGCGGAACAGCTTGAGCAACACCCTAAGCGGCCACGCCGCACCGTGCAAGATCGACCCGCGCCGCCTCCGCCCGCCTCCGCCGCCCCCGCGCCGGCCCCACTCCAGCAGCGACCGCCCGGCGATCCCCTGCCGCCGCATCTGCCGGTAAACCTGCCCGTCGGGGCGATTGGGTCGTCTGCCGCTGGTGATCATGGCTTGGTCAATCCAACAAACCAGTTGACATCATCACGTCAGTAAATCAATTCAGCAGCATCGATGCCAGCAGTGCTGCCGCGACACCGATCCACAGCGCGTACCACGAAGCGGCGTCCGATCGGCGCCGGACCAGCATCGTGATACCGCCGGTCGCGCCAGCACCGACCGAGGCCCACAGGACTGCCCTGGCGGCCGGGCGCAACGCCCCGTGCGTCTCACGCGGCATGTGCAAAATAATGAGCAACAGTAGCAACCAAAGCGCCAGGGCTGCGACGATTGCGGCGCCGGCGGCTCTGGCCGCCAGGCGACTAAGCCACCGGATCGTGGGCCTCTCGGGCCCCGCCCGGCGATTGGTACTCGAGCGTCCGGTGCCGCCGCTCGGCGTCGCTCACGAGGTGAGCCTCTGCCGCAACCGTTCCTGCACCATCTTCGGGTTCAACCCCATGCCGCTCTTCATGATCATCCCCACCAGCGCCCCCATCGCCTGCTGCTTGCCGGCCCTGAAGTCCGCCAAGGGTGGGGGGTTCCTGGCGATCAGGGCCTCGATGGCGGCGTCGATCGCGCCGGTGTCGCTGGTCTGGATCAGGTTCAGCGACTTGGCGATCTCCTCGGCCGGCGCGTCCTCTTCCATCAGCTTGTCGAAGATCGGGCCGACGCTGCTCGGGGCGACCTTGTTCTGGTCGATCAGGCCCGCGATCTCGGCGACGCGCTCGGGGAGGATGCCCAGCTCGTTCAGCGCGCACGCCTTCTCGTTGCACAGCCGCCGGCCGTGGGAGAGGATCAGGTTGGAGACGCGCCTGGGCTCCCCGCCGTGCTTGATGGCGCGCTCGTAGTAGTCGCCGGTCGCGCGGTCGCCTGCCAGGGTGGCGGCGTCGGCGGGCGACAGCCCGAGTGCGTCGACGTAGCGCTGCCGCCGCGCGGCGGGCAGCTCGCCCACCTGCGATTTCAGGTCCGATAACCACGCGTCGCTCACCTCGACTGGCGCCAAGTCCGGGTCGGGGAAGTAGCGGTAATCGTGGGCCTCTTCCTTGTCGCGCTGGTGGAACGTCTGCTCGCGCGACTCGTCCCAGCCGTAGGTGCTCTTCCTGCCGAGCGAGCCGGTCTCGATCCACTGCTGGAGCTGCCGCTGGATCTCGTACGCCGTCGCGCGCTCCAGCACGCTGAAGCTGTTGAGATTCTTGATCTCGGTGATCGCGGTCTTGTGGACCTGGCCGTGTTCGTCGGTGATGTGCAGGTTGATGTTGGGCTCGAAGCGCATGTGGCCCATCTGCATCTGACCTTCGCTGACGCCGAGGAACTGCACGAGCCTTTGCAGCTCCTGGCCGAAGGTCGCGACCTCTTTCGGGGTGGAGAAATCCGGCTCGGTGACGATCTCCAGCAGCGGGGTGCCGGCGCGGTTGAGGTCCACGATGCTGTGATCGATGCGGAACCCGCCGGGCGCTTCGTGCAGCAGCTTGCCGGCGTCTTCTTCAAGGTGCGCGCGGCGGATGCGGATGGTCCTGGGCCGGCCGTCCTCGCCCGGCATGTCGAAGGTCCCCGCGCCGCACAGCGGCAGGTCGTACTGGCTGATCTGGTAGTTCTTGGGGAGGTCCGGGTAGTAGTAGCTCTTGCGGTCCCACTTCGAGTGCCGCGCGATCTGACAGCCCAGCGCCAGGCCGACCATGATCGAGTACTCGACCGCCTGGCGGTTCATCACCGGCAGCGTGCCGGGCAGGCCGATCACCACCTCGTCGACCAGCGAGTTCGGCTCGGCGCCGAAGTTCGTCGCGCCATTGGCGACGGCGGCGAACATCTTGGACCGGGTCGCGAGCTGGACGTGAATTTCCAGCCCGACCAGCACCTTATAGGACGTTACCGTTCGCTCGGCCACGCGGTTGGGCTCCCTGTGAAACAGCGGCCGGCGAGTATACGCCCGCGCCCGCGGCGGGCAACGCGGGGCGGAGATTCACTGGAAGTGCGCAAACGCCGGTGCCGATAGTTACCCTATGGCCCGCGCTGCCACTGGCACCGTCCCGCCGCCGCACACGACGTCAAGCGCGGCGTCGGGCGCAACCTCGTCGCGCGCAACGTCGGGCGCGACCGCGCCGCCCCCGCCGCACACCACGACCGCCCCGATCCGCCCGCGCGAGCGGCGCAAGGGGAACCGATCGCCGCTGGGCGTGATCGGCGTGCTGACCGAGGCGCACGCCGCGGACAAGCAGCTCGAGGTCGACATCCTCAACGTCAGCCCGCAAGGGTGCGCCTTCCGCGCCCCGGTCGCCTACCGCCCGGGGGCGACCTACACCATGCGGATCGGCACCGGCCCGCTCCACCTGGCAAGCATTATCCGCATCATCTCCTCCCGCACCCGCGCCGACGGCTCGTTCGACGTCGGGGCGAAGTTCGTCTAGCGCTATCCAAGAACATAATTCGCCGCAGAAGCGCAGAGGCCGGGCAGGCGTACTCGAACGACGCGCGCCGCCTCCGCGCCCTGTGCGCCTCTGCGGTGAGATTCCGTGTGACCGATAAAGTCTCGGCCGCCAATCCAGTCCGCCGACGAGCCCGCGCGGCCGGAAAAATCTCTCCACTTCTCCCAAGTTAAGGCCCGATGTGACGGCGACGATAACGCGTTGTGGGGCGTGCCCGGTTTCCCGGACGTTCGCCGCCCGAGACGCGCCGCTGTGGCCGGGCACCAGGCCCGGCGGGGCGAAACAACCAGTCCGTGTTGCCCGAGGAGTCAGGCCGCCATGATCGAACCGAACAACCCGATTCTCTCCAAGATGCTCGACCGGCTGTTCGCGGCGATGCTCAACGGACCGTCGATGAACTGCCGCCCGCACGCCTCGCGGCAGCGGCTGGACCTGGTGCAGCTCGCCAAGCTGCGCGACCTGATGCCCGGCGACGTGCTGATGCAGATGCTCGGCAAGGAAGGTTCGGTCAAGCTCGCCGCCCGCGTCTCGATTGCCCCGCGCCGCGGCAACGGCGATGAGCCCGAAGCGCCCGAGGTGATCGAGGCGCAGAACGCCTGGGCCGACCAGCAGTTCGTCCGCACCAAGCTGCGCGTGATCGCCGACGACGCCCGGACCTACGAGCAGGACACCGGCGTGTGCGCGCTGAACCTCGGCTTCCCGCTGCTGAGCCTCCCGCCCGGCACGTTCGGCGGGCGCTTCGGCATCCCGCCGTCGCGCCGCGTGCTGGCGCCGATCGCGTTCGTCCCGCTCACGCTGACGGTCAAGACCGGCGCCGGGCAGGCGGTCGAGATCAACCGCCGCGAGGGCGCCGACATCATCGTCCCCAACCAGGCGCTGCTCGCCTGGCTGGAGAAGGAGACCGGCAAGCCGCTGAACGAGATCATGACCGCCGAGCGCGGCGACGACGCCTGGAGCGACGTGGTCGCTTTGGTCCGCGCCATCGCGACGCTGGTGGAGCTGGCCATCCCCGATGAGCTGAACACCGAGAAGGCGCCGACGACCTTCCCGCTCCAGCCGACGCCGAAGACCGACGACGACGTCGCCGGCCCGTCGATCCTCTCCGCCTCGGTGCTGGGGCTCTACCCCGCGTCGAACCAGGGCCTGCTGCGCGACGTGCGCGAGATGCTCGCCGGCGGCGTGAACGACGGCCCGATCGCCAGCTTCGTCCGACTCGGCGTCAGCCTTGATCACCGCACCGCGCCCGCGCCGGTCATCCCGGACCACGACGGGAAGGTCACGCCCGCCGACGAGTCGATCAAGCGCAGCTTCGGCGAGGAGAAAATGATCACCGACGCCGACCCGTGCCAGGCGAAGGCGGTCCGCCTGGCCCGCGAGTTCCGCGGGCTGGTGATCCACGGCCCCCCCGGCACCGGCAAGAGCCAGACGATCACCAACATCATCTCCGACCACCTCGGCCGCGGGCAGCGCGTGCTGTTCGTCTGCGACAAGCGCACCGCGCTCGACGTGGTCGCCGACCGCTTGCAGACCCTCGGCCTCGGCGAGTTGTGCGCGATCATCCACGACCCGCAGCGCGACCAGCGCGACCTGTACCGCAGCATCCGCGAGCAGCTCGACGGCCTGGTCGACGCCCAGCCCAAGCCGCGCGCGGCCGACGAGCTGGCCAAGATCGACAACGATCTCCAGACGCTGCACGCGGACCTGACCGAGTACCACAAGCTGCTGGTGCACACCAACGGCGGGCCGGGCTCGTTCCATCACCTCGTGGGGCTATGGCTCCAGGAGGCGGGGGCGGTCGGGGTGCAGCTCGACGAGCGCGAGCTCGCCGAGTCGTCCGCCGCCGACCTGCGCACGCAGGGGACGCGCTTCAAGGAAGTGCTGGAGCGCGGGCAGACCGCCGATTACTCGCGCAACCCGTGGAAGGACGCCGCCGGCATCCCGCTGGCCGACTTCCTGGCCACGCCGATGGAGCAGTACCGCACCGCGCTGAACAACTGCGTGAGGTACGCCGGCGAGGCCGACGCGTCGCGCGACCCGCTGTCGCCGGCCTATGCTCCGGGCGCGTTCCCGGCCGCCGAGGCGGACGCGCGGGTGAAGCTCGCGGGGCTGATCCGCGACGTGATCGCCAAGGTCCCCGCCGCCGACCGTGCTCGCTGGGCGGGCCGCGCCGGCAACCTCGTCGAGGCGGCCCGCGCCCGCGTGGCGCAGGTGACCGACTGGTCCGACGTGCTGCGCTTCGAGCCGCCGGACAACGTGCTGGAGGCCCCGAGCAACGCGTCGGCCGACAGCCTGGCGCGCGACCGCGAGGTGCTGGGGCGTTACCTCAAGGCGTTCAACGCCATCGCCGCCGACTTCGCCCGCGTCCGCCGCAGCATTGGCGAGGAGGCCGACGACACCGCCATCCTGCACTGGCTGGAAGCCGGGCAGAAGGCGGCCGGCAGCGCGATGAAGCGCCTGGAAGCCGCCCAGACCATCGCCACCGCCATCGAGCAGACCGCGCTGGATCCCGGCATGGTCATGAAGCTCGACCGCACCAAGGTCGACGCCACGCAGATCAACAACTGGATCGCGGCGCTCGACGCCTACATCGAGCTGTCGGGCAAGATGTTCGGCGGGCTGGCGTTCGGCAAGAAGGCGGCCGCCGAGGCGGTCGTCAAGCAGTTCGGCAAGCCGCTGAGCGCGCAGGCGGCCGGCGAGATCAAGGAGTTCCTGCTCAACCTCCAGGCGCGCCTCGACCTCCAGGGCGTGATCGAGAGCATTACGGGCGAAACCTTCCCGCGCCGGGCGCACGACGAGGAGCTGCTCCAGGAGTTCCGCCGGCACTTCGCCGTCGTCTCCTCGCTGTGCAAGAACCCCGTGGCGGCCAAGCCGCAAGCGGCCGGCGCGAGCGCCGAAAACGTCTACGTGCCGGACGAGCACGTGCCGCTGATCAACAACCTCGTCGCCAGCGCAGCGTCGCCGGCGTCGAAGGCGCTGTCGAACTTCGGGCTGGAGATCAGCCCCAAGGACGCCAAGCGGCTCGAAACCGCGCTGCGCCGCCTGGAAGCGCGAGCCCGGCTGACGGAGGTCTTCAAGCAGACCCTGGCCGAGCCGGGCGCGCCGGTCCCCCCGACCGACGACCTGCTCATCGCCGCCGTCGACACCCACGCGGCGCTGCTCGACCTGCTGATCAAGGCGCGCAGCGCCGAGGTTCGCCCGGCGGTGACCGATGCGATCCTCAAGGCGCTCCGCGAGCCGGAAGCCGCCGACGGCATCATCCGCGCCCTTACCGACGCCCCGCGCCACGCGCTGGCGCTGGTGAAGCTCGAGGAGACGCTGGCCGGCACCTTCCTGTTCGACCTGAAGTGGATGCAGCAGCTCACCGCCGACGTCCGCGCCGGCAAGCCCGCGCTGCCGACGATCGAGGCGCTGGCCGGCAAGCTGGAGACGCTCGAGGGCGTGCTGCGGGTGCGCGACGGGCTGTCGATGCTGCCCGGCCCGCTGGCGACGGCGGCGGCGACGCTGCTCGACGCCGGCGCCGACGCCGCCAACGGCTACTCCGCCGTCCGCCGCGCCGTCCTCTCCGGCGAGATCACCCGCCGGCTGCGCTCCGAGCCCAACCTCCAGAACGTCGACGGGCACCGGCTGAAGAACACCTTCGACCGCTACCTCGAGCTCAGCTTCCGCAAGAAGCAACTGGTGCGCGAGGTGATCGTCAGCACCTGGACCGCCCGGCAGAAGGAGCGCCTGCTGATCAGCGCCGGAACGCGGCTCAACGCGATCGGCGCCGACCTGCGCCGCCGGCTCACCGGCCGCGGCGACAAGGCGATGCGCCTCCGCCAGGTGATCGCCCACGGCGCGGGCGTCGAGGGGGGCGACCCGCTCTTCGAGCTGCGCCCGATCTGGATGGCGTCGCCGGAGACCGTCGCACAGCTCTTCCCGCGGCAGGGGATCTTCGACCTGGTCGTCTTCGACGAGGCGTCGCAGTGCCGGCTCGAGGAAGCCCTGCCGGTCCTCACCCGCGCCAAGCGCGTGGTGATCGCCGGCGACCCCAAGCAGCTTCCGCCGACGCGCTTCTTCGAGTCCTCCATCGCCGCCAGCGCCGAGGAGGAGGAGACCGAGAGCGACCAGGAGCTGTTCGAGGCCCACCAGGGCGAGATCGAGGACCTGCTCGGCGCCGCGCTGGGGCTGGACATCCACCAGTGCTACCTCGACGTCCACTATCGCTCGCGGCACGCCGATCTGATCGGCTTCAGCAACGAGCAGTTCTACGGGTCGCGCCTCCAGGCGATCCCCGAGCACCCGCGCAGCCGCACGCGACACGCGCCGCTGGCGCTGGTCCGCGCCGATGGCGTTTACGAGAAGCGCAAGAACGAGGCGGAGGCCGACGCGGTCGTCAAGATCGTGCGCGACCTGCTCAAGCGCCCGCAGCCGCCCAGCATCGGCATCGCCTGCTTCAACCTCCCGCAGCGCGACCTGATCGTCGAGAAGCTCGAGGAGGCCGCCGAGCACGACGCCGACTTCTCCGCCAAGCTCGCCGAGGCGCGCTCGCGCCGGGGCGAGAACTCCGGGGAAGGGCTGTTCGTCAAGAACCTGGAGAACGTGCAGGGCGACGAGCGCGATCACCTGATCGTCAGCACCACGTACGGCCCGACGCGCGACGGCAAGTTCCGCCGCAACTTCGGCCCCGTCGGCAAGCCGGGCGGCGGTCGGCGGCTCAACGTGCTGGTCACCCGCGCGCGCGAAATGCTGCACGTCGTCACCAGCATCCCGCGAGCCGAGTATTCGACCCTTTCGCCCGTTCCGCAGGGGCAGACGCCCAGCGGCACGTGGCTGCTGTTCGCCTACCTCAACTTCTGCGAGAAGCTCGCGGAGGATTACGAGACGGCATGGCGCATCCTGAAGAACGCCAAGGCGGACGACCAGGCGTCGGTCAACCCGCGCCCGGCCAAGGCGCCGTCGCAGTTCGCCAAGGCGCTCGCCGGGCGGCTGACGACGCTGCACAACGTCGGCAGCGACGTCCACTGGGGCAACGAAGGGTTCTGCGTCGACCTGGCGCTGCACCACCCGGAGCGGGCCGAGGACGTGTCGATCGGCGTGCTGTGCGACACCACCCGCTACGCCACCGACGATCCGGTGGAGTGGGAGGTCTTCCGCACCCACATGCTCCAGCAGCAGGGTTGGAAGGTGCACCGCATCTGGACGCCGCACTTCTTCCGCGACCCCAGCGGGTGCATGCAGGCGATCGTCCGCGACATCGAGTCGGCGATGGCGCAGGAGAAGGAAGCCGCCCAGCGCGCTGCCGAGAGCTCGACGGCGGCCGTCACCGGCACCGGGTCGAGCGTGCGCGAGATCATCGAGCGGCGCGGCGGCACGACGAAGAAGAAGTCGGCGCCGCACGCCGACAAGAGCGACAAGAACGCCGCCTGACCGCGCCGCCACCGGGCCGCGGGCACAAAACGGTTCTGCCATGGGAAGGGCGTGCGGTCAGCAATGGCCGCACGCCCCTCTTTTTTGCGCGAAGTGAGTTTATGGCCGACACCGGCGATTCCCGTTGCTAATCTGCGGGCAGGCCCGTGCGGTCTGCGGTGCCTCGGTCGCTCCGCCCATACTTGCCGGCGCGCCGGGTGGCGATCGCCGGCAGGAATGGCGTCGCCCGCACGGGCAGCGTGCCCGTGTCAGGACCGACCCTTCTTCGCGGTCACCGTCAGCTCTTTGACAATCGAAATCGTCAAAACGAACCCAATTCCCGCCCAACCCTTGGCCGGGCACGGGGTTGGCCCGATCGCCGCGGAGAGCGGCGCCTCGTCAGACCGCCCATCCCGCCGAGGCACCAGCGGGAAGCGCGGCGTCGCGCGACCATGAATTTGCGAAAACGAACCCAATTTCCCGTCGCGCACTGGCGGCTTTCCGCCACCGGAACGCTGGAATATCGCAGGGGCCGGCGCGGGTTGGCGCGGGGTAGAATGCCCTGGCGTCCGGTGTGGCTTGCCCAGGTCGGCCGGGAGTGAGATGAACGCCTCGAGCGATCCGGATCGGGTGCTGCGGATCCGCAAGTACCCCAACCGTCGCTACTACGATTCGACCCGCAGCCGCCACCTCACGCTGGAGGGGATGTACTCCGCCATCCGCGGGGGGTACGACGTCGAGGTGACCGATTCCGAGACCGGCCGCGACATCACCTCGCGCGTGCTGGCCCAGATCCTGATCGAGTTCTCGCCCGCGAAGCTGACGGTCTTCCCGCCGGCGCTGTTCCACCGGCTGCTCCGGTCGGAGGACGCGCGGGCCCGCGACGTGGCGCTGGTGCCCGCAACCCTCGCGGAGCGCCCCCGGCCCGGCAGCGACTCGGGCAGCAAGCGGCCGCGGCGGTGAACGGCGGCGTCAGCGTTGAGCTTCGTGCGAGCGTTGAGCGACGCACGTTGAACGTTCGACGTTGATCGAACTTTTGATTTCCCCGATCTCGCGTCGCTCGTCATGCATCGGGCGTGCCCGCGCCGTTGGGCGGGGCGTCGGTGAAGAGGGTGATCTGGTACGTCTGCCGGCCGCGCTCTTGCGGCCGGACCAGCGAGCGCATGTCCCACTCCCACTGGGCGCCGCTGCGCTGGAGCAGCGATCGGGCGGAGTTGAGCACGCGGCTGACGTCGTCAGCGTGGTCGCCCGCCTCGTCGCCGTCCGCCGGCAGCTCGCCGCTGACGGTGATGATGATGTCGTCGGCGGCGCGCGGCAGCGGGATGTCGTGCGGCGGGTGGTCGAGGGGGAAGGTTCGCTCCTCCTGCTGATACCCGGCCGCGCCGGGCCCCGCTGACAGCATGCGCGGGAGTTTTCGCGTGACGATGTTGACCTGCTTCCCGCCGGGCAGCTCTGCGAGCCCCCGCAGGATGCGCGCCGCTTGGCGCGAGTGTCTCTCGGGATTCATGGGTTCTCCTCCGGATGCGTGCGTCCGTTCGCGTGGAAGAGAGAAATGGGCGCGACCGAAAAGTGTAACGCGCCGGCCGCGAGAGAGGAGGGAAGTTTGCTCAGGAAAATCGGGAACTGTCGGCCGGATCACGCAACCGCGGCCGACGCCGCCAGGTGCTGCGACGACGGCCGCTGACACCGGGCGCCGCCAGCGGCGGGCACCCGCGTTGGAGCAGCGGCGGGCGCGGCCGCTACACCATCCTCAGCTCCAGCTTCCCCTTGCCCGCGCCGACGCGCTCCAGCGCCATCTCGTGGGCATCGTGGTAGTGGCGGATCAGGTTGGTCCAGTCGAACAGCTCGCCCATCCGCTCGGTCTTGTTCCGCAGCTCGATGCGCTGGCGGCGGTTGAGGCGGACGAAGTCGAACAGGTACTGCGCCATCTGGTCCGCCGCCTGGTCGAACCCCTGCGTGCGGCGGTTGAGCACCATCACGCCGTTCTCCGCCGCGTCAGGGATGTGCCGTTCGACGTAGGCGCCGAAGCCGGACAGGTCGGTCGTCAGCGCGGGGATGCCCATGGCGATCGACTCCATCGGCGTGTAGCCCCACGGCTCGTAGTAGCTGGGGAAGATGCCGAGGTGGCACCCGCGGACGAACTGCGGGTAGTCCAGCCCGATCAGCGGGCTGACGGCCGTGACGAATTCAGGGTGGAACACCACCTTCACCGGGTCGTCCTCGGCGTTGAACAGCCCGCGGTGCCGCAGGTGGTTGAGCGTCGGGTCGGCCGCGTCGTCCTGGAGATCGTGGGTGACGATCGTGGGCTGGTAGTGGCTGCGGAAGGCGTGGATCGCCCGCTTCATCCGCACCTGCGCGTCGTCGGGCATCAGCTCCTGGAACCCCGCGATGCGCCCCGCCGCCGCAGACGTGAACAGCCGCCGGCCCATCTCGCTCTGGATGTCGACGCAGGTGTTGCGCAGGTCGTTCAGCATCGACTGGTTCTGGAGCACCGCGACGTTGATGTTCCGCGTCGGCGCGCGGGTGATGATGAAGGCGACCACCGTCGGCCGCGGCAGCATGGCCGGCAGCGTCTTCATCCGCTCGTTCAGCCGCCACAGCGCCTCGATGAACAGGTCGATCCCTTTATTCGTGTACTCGTAGCGCCCGGAGGTGAAGAGGTAGAGCGTGTTGTTCAGGTCGAACGTGTAGCTGGGGAAGAAGTGCCCCATGACGAACTGGTGGATGCGCTCCTTGTACTGCCGGTGCAAGTTCTGAAACTCGTGCAGCGCCGCGAAGCGCTGGAGGTTCAACCCGTTGGGCAGGATGGCGTCCGGGCGGCGGCCGAGCAGCTTCTCCGCCTCGAACGCCGTCACCTCGCTGACGGTGGTGAAGACGGTCGAGGAATGGGCGGCCGCGCGCTCGATGGCGAACTTCGGCCAGATCTGGTACCGCGCCGCCTCCTCGTCGGGCTTGATGAACGGCAGGTGGTCGTAGAACGTCGGGCTGTTGCTCGCCAGGTAACGCCCCAGCAGCGTGGCGTGGGTGGTGAAGACGGTGGTGACCGGCAGCCGGTTGTGCGCGATGCGCGGCACCGCCACGCCCGCCATCCACTCGTGGAAGTGCGCCAGCACCGTGCGGTTGCCTTGGGTGATGTCCGACAGGTGGCGGAAGAACTCGGCGACGACGAACCCGAAGGCGACCACGTCGTTCACCTCGCCGTCGTTCCGCTCGATCGAGATCCCGTGGTCGCGCCACATCAGGTACTTGTCATGGTCGAGGTCGCGGTAGCGGGCGCGGTAGTCCAGCAGGATCACGCGCGGCCGACCGGGGATCAGCCAGCGCCCGAAGTGGCAGGGGATCCCCTGGGCGCGCAGGCGGTCGAGCGTCTCGCGGATGATCCCCTCGCTGGGCCGCTCCTCGAACTCCAGCGCGGCCGTCTTGGGGTTGTACGGGCCGATCAGGCAGTAGCGATCGTCCCACTTGTCGATCATGCAGTCCGCCTTGGACCGCAGGACGGTGTAGATCCCGCCGAGCTGCCAGCAGACCTCCCACCCGATCTCGAAGAGCAGTGGCGGCAGCGGCGCCGGCGCGGCGGGCGCGGGAGACGCAGCCGCGGGTGACGCCGGCACATGCGCGGGTGAAGGGGGAGCGGGTGACGCCGGCGCGGGCGGTGCGGGAGCGTGTGACGCGCGTGCGGGCGCGGGCGCGGGTGCGGGTGACGCCGGGGCGCGGACCGCGGCAGCGGGCGCCGATGGAGCAGGTGACGCGGGTGACGCGGGCGATGCCGGAGCAGCTTTCGCAGGCGCCGGTGATGCCGGCGCGGGAGACGCCGGCGCGGGAGACGCTGGCCCGGGCGACGCCGGGGCGCGGGAGTCGGGCGCGGGCGACGCCGGCGCGCGGGACACGGGCGCAGGCGCCGCAGACGCGGGCGCCGGTGATGCTTGCGCGGAAGACGTCGGCGCCGCCATCGTGGCGGACCCTCCCACTTGCGGTTTTGGCGCGTGAGTCGCCGGCGCACCGGCCCCTTGCCGGCTCGCGCCTGACGCCGTCGCCGCAGACGGAGTGGAAGCCGTCGCGGGCCCCGCGGCGGACGCGGGACTCGCGGCGGTCGCGGGCGCAGCTTGCGGCGCCGGAACGATCGACGCCGCCGACCGTGCCGAAGCCGCCATGGGCACCGCGATCGATGGGGGCGTCGAACGCGCTGAAGGCGATGAAGGCGTCGGCGAAACCGACGGAGTCGCCGGTCCGCGAGACGGCACCGCCGGCACGGCCGTCTTGGCAACCGGCGCCGCCACGGGCGCCGCGGGAGTCGCCGATATGGCGGGCGCTGCCGGCGCCGCCGGAATCGCCGCGGGCGCTGCCGGAATCGCC